>NZ_JBMOWC010000066.1:0-23332 GCF_049310765.1 Bacillus sp. PSXD-155
ACAGTTAAACTTTATTTCCAATACACAATACATTCATTGAAAAATAGACAGATTTTTACTTTTGCTAATATTACCTTACTTGTTTTATATTTTCATTACCTTTAATTGGAATGAAAATGGTATTATCACCAAAATTTAAATTTCCACATGTTTTCATTAGCTTTAAGAGTTTTTTACAAAAAAACAATAATCCTTCTACACCTTAGATAGAAAGAATGCCATTTTTTCGCTTTGAGGGTGTTATAAAATTCTTAAGTTGATGGATATGTGTCGGTACCCCACATCCATCAACTTAACGTATATTTTTATACAAAATGCGGTCTTTCCACGTAGTTTTTTATTATCTTTTATAGATGTTATAAAAGTAGGCACGTCAAATAAACCCTGACGGGTTTCAAATTTTTCGCTATGCTACCTGATGGGCAGAAGTGGTATACTCATACACAACACCTAAAATATCAAAGACTGTTTTTTTCTCATATCTGTGAGATTTTCGTCCGTTTCGCTGTAGGAGGTTAAACAGACGAAGGAGAATCTTTGATAATTCTTGGGTGTTTTTATGTAGTGCTTGATGAAAAAGTAAGAAATAATCTTTAATTATGTACATCGCTTTATATTCACTTAGTTCTTTCTGTTTCTTACGTAATAGGAGTTCTCTCATTTTAAACATAGTAGAAGAACATAATAGAATACTAATGAGTTGTCCATAAAGGTGGCATTCTAATCGCTCTTGTTTAATAGATTTACAACGATGAATTCGAAACCAAGATTTCCATATTTTAAATAACAGCTCAATTTGCCAACGCAGTGAATATAAATCATAGATTTTCTCTTTCGGTACCCATTCCGTAGGAATGTTTGTCATATATACCGTAATTCCTTGTAAAAGTTTCGTACGATCTGTATATGTAATCCCTTTTTTCTTTTCACGAATAGCTCGATCATGTAGACGTTTCTGTTTTTGCGCCTCTGTACATCTATAAACCACAATGCGAGTGGGTAGTTTGTCTTTGCTCCCTACATATACATCTTGTAATTCATAAACTTGGCCAGGTTGTAATTGGTTCATGATGTCTTCCAAATGAATTTGTATATATACCGGTCTCAATTGAGCAGGTTTTGTTTTAAATACCACTGTTTCGAATTCTTTTCTATATATTTTAGTTGGTAATTTAAGACGCGATAAATAATACCCTTCCTTATCTTGGATTGATTTAAAGTCTTGTAAACGAAAATACCCTAAGTCACGAATATATAGTTCATTCTTTTGTGTCATGTCCATTCGAGTCGCCCCATATGCCTGATCACTTCGTTTTCCTGGTTCAATTTTCACATCAGAAAACTCTCCACTCAACAAGTCATACTCTAATTGAATTTTTACACCAGCTGTATGACTACAGCCTCCGGCACCAGGATAAGTAGCTGCGAATCGATCTGGAACTTGAAAGGTTGTAGAATCAAGGATGCGAATCCGCTCAAAGTAAGCAGAAAGAGAATGAGAAATTGTAGATGATCCTCCAATTTTAGCTTGTAGAAGTGTAGTAAATACAGTTCGAAAGAAGGCTACAGAAGCCGAGTTAAATCGTCGATTCAGTCCCTCAGGACTTAATAAAATTCCTGTTGAAGTTTCTAATTGACTACAAAGTTGAGTAAGAGAGGTTGTAGCGATTTGTTGATTTAACCATACACACAAAGATAAAAAATGGTGCCCATGGCACTTACGTTTTCGTTTCATTCCACCTGCTTCTATAGCTAATTGATTAAGTGTAGCGGGAGACATATATCGATATAACTCTTCGGCAAATAAAGACAGCTCTTGTTTTTGATGCATATTCATAAAAAGCACGTCACCCTTTCTCATTAACATAAGAGAATAGTAACGTGCTTTTAAGTTTAAGAATAGTCTATTTTCTTAAGTTGATGGATGTGTGGCGGTACCCCTATAAAGAAAATGTAAGGACTAAATTCATCCTATATGGAGTTTTTGTGTTCCCATTAGACATGTATATTTGATAAATCATAATCTTTTATGCAATATTGCATAAAAAGACACCTGTTACTCTTGCTATAATTTCAAGAGTAAACTGTTGCATCCAACATTTTATAATCTTCTATATTCATTAATATGGAAACCCTAATCACAGGAAAAAGAGAAGAATATTGGTGGTTCTTCTCTTTTTCCTTATTTTTTAACTGTTGAATGATATATTTTATATCATAATGTGGTACTCCCCCCTACATGGGGTATAGTTATTCTTTTTTCTTATTTCCCTATGGTCTATTGAAGCCATTTAATGATGAGTTATACATGAAAGAACAGATAATCGCCTTAAAATCACAATCTCGGCAATCCTAATTCATATAATTACATCTATTTCTCTGTTTTCTCAATAAATTGCATGTGTTATACTATCATTCAAAGATGGTTAACACTCATAAAAAAGAGAGCATTTCAAATGAGATGCTCTCTTTTTTTAGTGATACCCTAGTTTCATTATGTATGAAAAAACAGTAATTTCGACACTGATCAATTCCTTTTTTAGGGTAATAGTATCAGTATGTCCAAATCTTCTAGCTTTCTTGGGACAGAATCCAATAACAATTATCCCCACTAATATTATTCTCTCATTAAAAATATCACGACTAATAATAAAACAGTAAATATTGCTAAATTAGTAGTCATTGCTATCCTACCGCCATTCTATAAATTTAAATTACATACTAAATAACTTTATTTTATTAGCTTGATATAAAAATGTGATGCTTCCCCTTATTGTTAAGCCAAGAAAGTCAGCATTTAAGTAAGAATTGATAATATCAATTTTTTGCGACTGTCTGCTACTTCATAATAAATTTCTAATCCTTTTCGAGTACCAGTAATAATTTTGGCAGCTTTTAGTTTGCTTAACTGTTGACTAATTGTACTTTGAGGCATTTTTAACTCTCTATACATTGTTGTTACATTTGTAGGACCTTTTTTAATCATTATTTCTACTAAGGTTAAACGGGTAGGGTGTGCCAATGCCTTTAATACTTTAGTGACCTCTTCATACTTTGCTATTTTTCCTCTCATATTTCTTTCCCCCCTTTTTGTATCAACACTAATGATATCCATTGAAATTTACTTATATCTTCTCATAGTTTATTTTTTCTTCCTTAGTAACCCAAGCAATCCAATAAAAATAACGAACAGTCCTATTATGGTAAAACCAATTGTTTTGATAAAGTCATGTATTTGGGATTGCTTAAGTTTTTTGATACTCTCTGTATGAGCCTGTGTATCATTTTGAGATATTTCTTCGTTCACCCTCTCCCCATAAATAAGTAAACGATATTTACTTGAAGTATATGGCTCACACATAAGTAATGTGACTCTATCTTTTCCCTTCACAATCACAAGCTTTTCCACTTGACTTGGATAAATGATTTCACGCCTTGTTACTTCATAGGTTAATTCTTTTCCTAAAATACGAATATAAAATTTATCCCCATTTTCGAGTTGATCAAGATGCCGGAACATCTTAGCACCATGATACCCGCGATGTCCCGCTAATACAGTATGGGTATCAGGTCCACCAACCGGGAAGGAAGTGCCACCGATTTGACCAACTCCCTTACTAAGATGCTCCTCGGTTGCCCCTAAATAGATAGGAAGTTCTTCTTTGATCTTGGGAATATTTATGCTACCTAGTACATCATCTTCTTTTATCATATTGACAAGAGTCATATTCTTGTTATCACTATTTGTGAATGGATCCGCTGTAGGAAAAGTTAATCCTTTTAAAGATTCGTTATAAGTTGCCATCGCTTGAAACTTTTTACGTATATCCGCATCTGCTGATTTCCCCACCTGTTTTTCATAATCTGTAATGACTATTTTATACATACCATGATTAAGGTAATTTGAAACCGTTGGGTATAGAAATACTCCTAACCCCAAAATAAATAATATTGCACTGAGTAATACTCTTTTCTTATTCTCACTACGCATTATATCTGTTTCCCTATTTTTTTCTTTCTTCTTTTCATAAGAATGAGAAGTAGGAGTACAACTAAAACAGCAGATATGGAGGCAATAATCTTCCAATCTTCTAACATAGATGGCGCTGAAGCGGTTGCTTTTTTTGTTTCCTTTAATTCATAAGTAATACGATGCCCCCTTACTAATAACCTGTGAGTATTCACTCCATAAGGTGTACAAGTAAGTAATGTGGCATAATCATGGTCATTTACAATGAGTAAATCATCTGTTTCGCTTGGCAATACAACTTTAATTTGATCAACTTGATAAGCAAGAACTTTATCTAAGGAATGGATATAGAACACATCAGATTCCTTCATTTTATCTAAATCTGTAAACAATAATGCTGAAGGCAAACCTCGATGTCCCGTTAATACGGTATGCGTTCCGTTTCCGCCTACTGGCAAGGAAGACTTATCTAAATGACCGACTCCACGGCTTAAAACTTCCTCAGAAGTTCCTGGATAAATAGGACGCTTCACTTTGATTTTAGGGACTTCTACATATCCCATTACATCACCGATATTCAAGGCGTCGGCATACGATTTCCCATCATTTTTCTTTTTTTCTGCGAATGGATCTGAAAATGTTTGGCTGGAATGTTGAACCTTTTTATTGTAATCTTCAGCTTCTTTTTCCCGACGTTCTAGCTCTTTCTTTTGAAGTGATTTTATTTTTTCATCATACGAACTCACCTGAGAATAATGCGTTCTAGTAGCTAACCAGTTACTTATCGTAGGGTATAGAAAAATACTCAGTCCTAATAAAAAAATACATCCAAAAATAATCTTCCGTTTCATAAGATCGCTCTGTTTCCAGAAAAGTCTAAAGAGTTACCAAATAATTCTCTCCATTCATCAACCAAAGTTGTTTGACAATGTACGAAAAGACCTATTTGTGAATCTGAAAAACGATCGATTCTAATAGGTGTACCATTTTTGGATGAAAAAGATAATTGTTTCCACTTTAAACTCTCTTGAATAGTGATATCTCCCATATTATTAGCAACATTCATAATCAATTCGATACCGCCTAATAGAAATTAAAATACCAAAAAAGAGGGAGATATAATTTATGAATAATAAAGAATTAAAAAAGATCGCAACTGCAATTACTTCACCGTTTACCTTTGTAACATCGTAGAGGAACTGCTCTTAGATCAAGGCAACGATTCCAAATACTTATATCGATTTATTATCTAGGCTCTTTTCTAATACTTCGTTGCTAATTGTAACAAAGAAAAAATCGGTAATAGGATTTTTACGATTGTTTTGCAGTTATATAAAAAGTATGGGGTGAAGAAAAGAGCAAGAAACCAGTTTAATTAAGTATTTGAGCTATTTACGAAAATTGCCATTATCAATAAAAAGAGCATAGATAAAACTACAATTTGATTATGAAGAAGGGAGTTGCTGCCATACTAACAATGTTTTTCAACTTGGGTTGGGCTGAGCCACTTGCCATTGTTATTGTCGCAACTCTTGTTTTAAATACTTGTTGGCGTGTAACAAAACGCGCTGTTCATGTATTAATGGAAGGTTTACCTAACAATATTGAATTAAGAAAAATTATTACAACTATCAAGAATGTCAATGCAGTAAAAATAATCCCCTCATATGGGAATCTATTACAAAAAGGATGATGAAAAGAAACAAGGATTTGATGAAGCTATTATAACTTTTGAAATTATATATGCAATGTATCGTAAACTTGATTATTAACTTATAAAAGTCCCTAAAGACCATGTTTGTAATCGAGCCAATTTTGTCCTTGAGAGTATCAAGTCATGGGGTGTATCTTACGCTCTTTCTGCTCGTAAATTGAAAAAGGAACAGTGTCAATACTGTTCCTTTTTCAATTTATTAAACTTCAGCGCACCAAAGTTCAATTTCAATTTTCAATTCAGGCCATCCTAATGCAGAAATATACGCAACTGTCATAGATGGATATGCAGTTTTAAATAACTCATCCCACTGAGGATATAAATGCCCCCAATCTATCTCTTCTGTTGCCCAAATGTTAACCTTTATAACGTTCTCTTCAGTAAATCCTTCTGATTCAAGTACCTTTTTTATGTTTGCAAAAGTATTTGTGATTTGGTCGTTTAAACTTGAAGGAACATTACCATCCATATCAGTTCCTACTTGACCAGAGGTTACAACTAAACTCGCACCTTTTGGCACTCTAGTGATATGACTGTAGTTGCCTACTGGTTTAGGCATAAACTCTGGATTTGTTCTAGTAATTTTTTGCACAATATTACCTCACTTACTATAAATTATTTACTGATTTTCTTAATAAATTAGACAGACTTCACCAATTTCTGAAAATCTAAAAGAAAACAGCAGTAGAGTATCCATAACCTATAGGTAAAAACATAAGTATTTTTTTCTTCATGACTTGAACACTCCCTTTCTTTCGAGAAATATTAACAATTGCAATATTATTGTTCGTATAATATCGATAACCGTTCGTTACATCTTTTTTGGCTTTAATAAAGCTTGTTCATCATAATACCTTAACATTCTTTGAGATATTGAAAATTCCCCGATTTTATACAACCAAAACACCTCCTTCGATTGCACCTTTTACCTCATCATAAGTTCGCATCATAGGATTTTTTATAAGAAGTTTTTTTTCTAATTATTAGTTCTGCTATAAGAAGGTTTAGAATCCAACATAACCAGACTGCTATTGTGTAGGAAGTTCCATATGGGAAATTCAAAACTTTATGAGTAATAGCCACAATTATATAAATGGTCATATTCGCAAAAGAAAGAAAGAAGCTTCGAATCATCCATTGACTATGTAAGATTACCTTCTGTTTAGAAACCCAGTTGTACTCAGAAACCCACCTGTTGCAAAGAAAGAGACATAGACTCCCGGAATGAAATTTAAATAATAGACAAAACATATAAGCGGCCATTCCAACGGTGAAACTTTAAAGATTTAACTCGAATTCTCTTTATGATTCCTAAAGGGGCAGTGAGAAGAGAAGTAATGGCCAGAATAATATGAATACGAATCATTTGTATCCATAGGGATTCATTCGCTATAAGTTGATCCTTTCTGGAAATAAAATCATGAAAAGTAGGGTCAACAATAAAATTCTTTGAAAATGTATGCAGTACCCACATGATCGAAATGATTAAAATAGTTACTCTAATAATTTTTTTCATTTTATCTCCCTCCGTTAAAACGTTTAAGAAAATAAACAAAGATTTGTCATGATAAAGACGGTAGCCATTATGAATAAAAACGTTATCCATCCATATGATTTTTCACTTTGACACGTTATCTAATCATTTTCCTCGGGGATTTCTGCTAAATTAATAATTTTTAATGTCTTTATGAGTCATTCCTATCAGGGCTCCGATATTCACAAAAAGTAGCAATACAACCACTACCCATAAGATTGAAGGATAAGTTGAATACTCTACTACTATGCATTAAAAAGACTAACACATCTAGAAACTATAAATTATAAAATGAGTCGTATTGGCTTTTCACATACAATACTTTAACTAGTTCCCTTCTAGGTTGTTTTAAAGTACTAATCTTCCCCTTTTTTATAGTTCTTCTATTTTTAAAAATCAAATAAATTGGGAATTTTACCGATAGGAGTAGTATAGGTACTTTATCTATATTATTAAATCATTTTAGACCGAACCGTCCGGTTCAATAAGTTTATCATACACTCGCGGTAACTTTATTTCCATATAATTATTATTAATTTTTTGTGAACCGAAAGATAAAGAACCTATTGAATTTAAAAACTTAACTCAGGTTCTTTTCCAAGTAATATTGTAACAGTATTCTCACTTGTTTCTAGTGTGTTGCTATAGATAATAAAGGCGAAAGATTCTTATTAACCATCCTTTTTATAAAATTGTATCCAAAGGGGTTAAGACGTTGTGAGTATATTTTAAATAGATATTCTAATAACCAAAATGAAAAGGGTGCTCAAAAAATTATTATTTAACGCCCTTTAGAGTCACTATCTTTATTCTTTAAAAGCTATTATATTTTTTTATCTTTCCATGCTTCTTAATAATGAAGATAAAGGAAAAGAATACAATCCAAATAAGAACAAGTACTGAAATAAACATAAAGTTAATACCTGTTTTTTCTACAACCTTATAAATTTCAGCGGATTCCCTTTCTAAAGCAAGTTTAAAGGTTTTCTTCTCTGCACGAACACCCCCACCATTTAATAAACCTCTAAATTCTTCTTTATTATTTATTTGATCTGTTGTTAGTTTAACAACCTATGTTTGGTTTGTATTGTTAATTACGACAATATTTTTATCATCTCCATATTTCCTTTTTTATATAATAAACCCATTTTTCCGTTCTGAAATTCATCATCTTTTGATTAACAGGGACATTGCCCCCATCAATTGCAATTTCAGTACCTTAATAGACAATTGGTATTTGTTCTTGAGTATATAAATAAGTTAACGCTAATTTCCATCGTTTACCTGAAAATTGATTATTATTAACCATATCTCTTGTATATCTTTTCATATAATGCTTATTGAAAAAGGCTCCCATTACTGTGGAATTTAGATTGTTTTTAATCTTCTTTAATAGCAAGCACAGTTTTCATCGATCGATTAATCGTTAAATATGCATCACGTAATGACTGATTTAATTGATAATCTAATATCCCATCTATCCCAGCTTGTTGACAATTTTTCATTTGCTTAATATCTTTTGTATCTATATCGGCTAATAAATAGAAATTTTTTTGTTGATTTTACAGATTTAGAAAATTGCTTCCAAAACTGAGTAGAAGATTGATTTGCATTACTTAGTAAGTATCCATCTATATTTATTTTTGTTATCCGCCATTTTGCAGTATCAATTTAATATTGATTTACGTCAGGATTAGTTTGATCCATTGCAAAAACATGTTCTGCAGATTCCTCTTTAAACCAATCCTTCTTATTTGGTTCATTAACTAAAGGATTTTCTGCACTCACTTGATTCGTAGGAAAATCAATGATGATTTTTAAATTTCTTTTATGTGACTCATCAACTAGTTTTTTAAACTCTTTTATTGACCAAAAATGCTCATTCGTTTTATAAAATCTGTGATTCTATATCCATCATGCCCCTTATAATCATTTTTAAAGATTAGGGTAAGCATTAATGTGGTAAAACCAAGGTCTTTTAGGTAATCTAATTTATCAATAATCCCCTGAAAATCCCTCCTTGAAAACTAAGTGGATCAAGAACATTAATATTCTAATCATTTTTAGAATCACCATTGTTAAATCTAGCAAACATTAAGAAATATATTGTCTCATCCTGCCAGTTCCGATTTCAGCATGTGTGGGTAAAGAATAGAAACAAAGAAAAGACATAAGACAAAATGTCAAGGATTTTTTAACATTTCCCCCTCCTAAATATTTCTTCACACATTAAGATAAGCCTTTCTGAAATGTAAGTTAAACCTATGAAATAATTTTATTTAAAAACATTTCATAAAATTGAATTTTAAATAATCCAGCCTACGAGAACATTCTTTATGACAATTTGCTTCTACTGTATGTACTTCATTTTTTTATTTACTTTTTTACTTATTGTCCTTAACAAAATATTCCTTTTAATCTAGTCTTGTATAACAAAAGATAATGACTGATCACTTTAAAAAATCAGAATATAGCAAGTGGAATGATTAAATTGACAAAGGCATTAAAAACTAGAAGGTTTCCATCTTTCTCTGCTTAATTTATGAATTAATTTTCAGGTTCTTGTTTTGCAAGTTCCTGCATTAAACCTCTTATTTTTTCTACCATTGGAGCTGGCGCTTTCTTTGGTGAACCCGAATCAAACGGAGGAATAGGATCGTATTCCAAAATTAGTTGAACGGATTTACTGATATCTTCTCCAAATTCCCATGCTACTAGCTGAAGGGCCATGTCTATTCCCGAGGAAACTCCAGCTGCTGTAACTATTTTTCCACTACGAACCACTCTACCTTCGCTTGGGATGGCTCCGAGAGAACGGAGAAGGTCGTAGAACCCCCAATGACAGGTTGCTTCAACTCCATCTAACAAACCAGCGGCACTTAAAATCAGAGAACCAGTACACACGGTTGTAGTCCATTTTGTCGTTTCATGTATTTTTCGAATCCAATTCAATGTGTCTTCATCATTCATTGGAGATTTATAATTTGGCGGACCGCAACCCGGAACAACAAGAATATCAGCTGAAGTTACTTCAGAAAAACTGTAATCGGCATGCAAACATCCCATATTTGAGTCCAAATTAATTAACCCTTTTTTCTTTGCTACAAACTTCACTTCACATTTCGCTGTAGCAGCAAATACTTCGTATGGACCGATTGCATCAAGGGATGTAATCCCATCGTAAAGTAAAATGGCTATTTTCATAATAATCCTCCTTTAAACATTATTACATAGACCGGACCGTTTGGTCTATGTAATATATTATACATGATTATTATTTATTTGCCATCATGTATTTATCACATTTTAGTGAACATAATGATAAAGAACCAAGAGGAATTTATTATCATTCCCTTAGTTCTTAGCAGAGTAGTATTGTAAAATTATTTTTATTTGCTTAATACTATGATGCATATGTTCATTATTTAAAGATAAACGACTTGCCATAACAGATCCTTCAAAAGTAGAAAATAAAAAGGATGCTAAAGAATAGGAATCCAAATCCGGAAGAAATTCTTTTGAACAAATCCCCTCATCAATGATAGATTGTATAAAAAGTATAATTTGATTAAGTGCCTCAGCAGCTTTATCATGAAGTTCTGGAAAACCATAGTCAGTTTCTATTGCTGTATTAAGCAAAGGACAGCCTCCAGCAACAGGTGGACTATTAATAGCATCTTGATAAACATGAAATATAGCTATTATCTTATCTATAGCCATAACTTTAGATTTCGTTCCTTCTAAAAAGTGTATCCAAATAATACTCAATGAGTATTCAAATGCAGCAATAGCAATTTCGTTCTTATTTTCAAATCGTCTATATATTGCACCTTTAGGTAACCCTGATGCATTCATAATATCTTGAATAGAAGTTTGATTGTAGCCTTTTTTATTAAATAAGGCTAAGGAAGTTTGAATAATAAGATCACGTGTTTTATCTACCTTATCCATTTATTTGTTCCTCCATATGTGAGTGTAACACTTATTATAAACCATACTCTTACATTTTTCGTGTCATAATTTGAAAATATGTGAAATTACTTATATCTAGGTTAGACAGTTAAGACGGTTCTGTTGCAAAAGGAAAATGAAATAATGACAACAAATATGCTTAACTTACCAAGTTTTAAAATTATTGATATGCATGAGAGCGAATTTGATTATGGATTCTTAGTTGAAACTACAGTACCGTCTCCTTCCCACTTCCCAAAATACGGTACTGTAGCAAACTTATACAAGAACGATAAAAAGAAGCAGTTATTTTTTGATCTACCAATGTACACTAAACGTGTCGGTATTCATATAAAACGACAGCGTTATAAGTGTTGAGAGTGCAATGAAACATTTCTTGAAAATCTTCCCGATATGGACTTTCCCGTATCACAAAATCTGTAAACACTTACCACTTTTTACCTCGATTAATTTTCCAGTCAAAAGGCAAAATCTCTTTCAATAAAACAAACGTATCATTTTCAACCTCTACAACAGCTTCTAAATTTTCTTTTGAAAGCTGACTAATCAACTCTCGACACCTTCCACATGGTGGGACTGCATTTCCTTCCGAATCAACTGCTACAAAGGCTTTTATTTGATATTCACGATGCTTCAACATGTCAGCAACCGCTGCATGCTCTGCACAAAAGCCCATGGAACAAGCTGTATCTATGCTAATTCCTGTATAAATATTGCCACTTACGGTTTCAATGGCTGCACCAACACCCCCATACTCAACAAAATCATTTAATTCTGTAGGTGAAGTAACGGCAGTTGCAATTTTTCTCAATTCTTTACTATTCATGAAGTCAAACTCCTTTCTTAGTTGTTCCAGATGAAGCTAATGAAGCTATTGCGAAATACGCATTTGTTTTGACAATAATAAAAGAATCATTCTCTTCACCTATTATTAATTTATCATTTAAAAACTGTGTGACCTATCTCTAAAATGGCACCTTAGTAAACTTTGATATTATCATTTATATGTTCAATCTTAATAAAATCAAACTCTACTTTGTAACCCTCACCTTGTGGACTACAAGCATAAATACCAACTTTAATACAATCTGACTCTTCAAAAAGATGAGCCATCCTAATTTGCTTCCATATAACCCCATCCAATGAGTAATCAACATAGTAATTACTTCCTTTTCCTGTTATTCGATAGTAAAGTGATTTGAAGTCTTCCGAGAAATCTTGACTAGACCAATCAGAATATCCATTTTTTGTTACAACAACACCTAATTTACTATTTTCATTAGGTATATATTCAACCGATGTCTTTAACCAATTATCTTTAGAAAATCTAACCATTAGACCCGCTTGATCGTATCTGTTCTCTGGTTTAGAACTTATCTTCGTAATTACTCTAAAGTTCCCATTCAGTTCACGGTATAAAAAATGACCATTATCAACTTGGAAGTCATAATGTGTTTTTTGCCAAAAATCTGTCTCTTTATCAGTTTTGACTATTAATTTAGAATTATTGCTACTAATCTCCCAATTTTGAGGCGGGGAGAACCATTTTAAACTTTTGTCTAATTCCATATTATTAAATTCCTCTATTAATATATAATTGTTTTTCATTAATATTATCTCCTTTATCTATTTGTCTGCTTTTGATTCAATATTAAACTACTCACTACCTAACGCACCAACGGATTGTTTGAGGGCAAAGATTTTTCAGCACATTAAACCTGTTATTTTTTAATTCATTAGGTCATTCCCGAAATGGTATGTTGAAGCCAATTGGCTCCTAGATTTGCAATATGTTCATGGAGTAGCGCCAATTTTATATGTTGTTTATTCCAGTTCAGAAAACCCCTCTTTCTTCCGGAAAGGATATCTGTCGTAATACTTCCAATGCTTCAGTAGGAAGTAATGTATCCGAAAAGACAAAAAATATTGGTGCCGAGCGGAATTTATTTCCGTGTGACAAACAAACATCCCGCGAGAAAGACAGGCAGCAGATGTCCTTGTTAGTATAAAATGAAGGATGGTTGGCAGTTTCATTGGTCACAATTTGCATCACTCCACCATGGCCCTCAGAACCGAAACTGTATTCTTTCGTTTCACGTACGTTGAGTTCATCTTTTCCCATGGCGTAATGCAGTAATTTACCATCAGGTGCGAAAGTTCGCAGCCATGCATGATCCGTTACGTTATCTCCAGAATTGATAGATTTATCATCCTTGCTGGAATCACCCAGGCTGTCAAAAGGAAGAAACAGCTCGCTAATTACTAATTTCTCTAGATAAGTACCAGTGTTTTGACGGATATCGGTCATATAAGCAAGTACCGGTGCTCCAGGGAGCGACAGGTAGTAACTATCTATTATTGTTCCTTTGTAAGTTTCGTGCCGCTGAATAGATTGACGAATTCGAAT
Organism: Bacillus sp. PSXD-155; assembly: GCF_049310765.1. Taxonomy (NCBI): domain Bacteria; kingdom Bacillati; phylum Bacillota; class Bacilli; order Caryophanales; family Bacillaceae; genus Bacillus; species Bacillus sp. PSXD-155. Next base: position 13,598 of record NZ_JBMOWC010000066.1, read on the forward strand.
CCCGGACCAGACATTACCTTTATCATCGGCTATACTGACGAAACTAATGGAGTGCTCTTCCCTGCGAACTGACGATATACTCATATCATCAAATCGATCAGTTAAGCCACCAACCCAAGGATTCCACCAGGATTTAATTCCGTATTCTGGGAATCCTGAGGTGATCCATTCCCTACCTTGCACCGTAAGCGAGCATAAAGACGGATAGTAATCTGGCGCGGCGGAAATTTGTATCATTCCATTGTCTGCTTCATATACCTGGTATTCATCCCTCGTATAGATGGTATTACGAACGGATTCGGATGATACTGGGAATAAGGCACTATAGTAAGTCTCTTGCTGCGCACCAAGCCGTGCATCCAACTGAATAATGCTGCATGGGGACGAGGGGGAAGGTAAAACAAAAGAAGCTTCCGTAGCTTCCTCATCCGCAGATATTGTCCTTTGGGATGCTAGACATGCTTCGTCTGCGTAAAAAACGGACAACTCACCCTCCCATACATTCTGTTTAACATCATGCAACATAACTTTTACTTCCTTAACACCCGACGGCACAAATGGATTTCCTTTATTGGCCGTCAACTCCAAATGGCGAACGGGCAACTGGGGAAATTCAAGGCTTGTCTGTTTCAAGGCGAAATCCCGAAATTCGTTCCAACTGTCAAAACCACCTATCGAAATAAAAATTGTTTCTGAAGCTTTCATTTCTCCAGGTTCTAATGAATTGATAACATTCTCCAGTTCCAAATGCCACTCTCCGAAATACATTCGATGACCATCCGGCCAACAAATTCCGTATGTGTTTTGGTCACCGCGTGCAAAGATCCATGGTTCGCTAACCTTGGTGCTATTCCAATATTCAAGGTTGTTTCCATGGGAATCAGTCAACTCAACGATACTACCATCATAAGGCAGCGTCAATCGATATAGATCTGAATAGATACGTTGGGAAATCCAGATTTCTCGAGAGACTGGCGTCCCCGAAACATTTTCTAATTCATGCCATACTTTTACGGTTCCATCAGCATAGAGAAGTGTACAGAGGTGCAATAAAAGTTGTGGATAGGTGTCTGACCTATAGATATGCCGGAACCCAATTGCGGCACGCTCTTCACAAATTTCGACACGCAAAGGCTTTTTACGCATAAATTCACTCGAATACGGTTTGCCAATGGAGGGTGGCAACAGTAGAGTTTCTTCACCTTTCTGGTTTACATTCTGAAATGAGGTTTCATTATGCTCCTTGTCGTACTGAAGACTACACCTACCGTTCCAAGCAATCCAACTGCTTTCTGTTTCTCCTGCGACCATTGCGCCGGGGCCTCCAAAGGCACCACCAATTGTACAGGTAAACAATACCTCTGAGCCGTTTTTCGGGACAGCTCGCACTTGTGGCTGATCATGATAGAAACCGTAATCCAGCAGGTGGTAAGGAATGGGAATTGAAGCTCGCTCTTTCGCTTGCAGACTCAATTCAAAGGTTTGCTGTTCGAAATGAATCCAAGCTGTATCAGGTATAGTAAAAGTAAACATGACAGGCTGGGCAAAATTATTTTGTATGTCTAGATACATCGTATAATTTCCACCTAGCGCATGCTTGACTGTAGGAATTCTCATTTTGAAACTGGCTGGAAACTTCGGTACGACGCCAACCTTCAACAGTGCTTCAGAGCCGTTAATTCGCACTTTAGTTTTTACAGCTGGACAAGTACGCCATTCACTTTGTGGCTCCTCAATTGCGCCAACAAAATAGCTCGCGGTAATCTGGCGTTCTCCCTCAACTAACAATTCTTCTTGCCAATCAAAAACGATATTGCGGTGTGATTTACCCTCGAACTCAACCTTAAGTGGAGCACCCGATTTGTTGACAATATGATATTTAATTTTATAATCTTTGCCAAATACAGGTTCGGCCTGCTCAGCAGTAGTAGATAGTAAAAAATCTTCCGTTTCGATGAGACAAATACCACGACTTCTGCGTTCAATATTTACACGAAGCATTTTGTCTTCTTTATTGTTCCAGACGTAAGTGTATATATCAAATCCATTTTCTTTATGTCCATCCGGTTTGATTTCTATTGTCCGTATCAGATCTTCATACCAATCAAATTCATGAAAATAAGGAACAAGTGCTTCACAAGCTACAATCTGTGGGATAAAATTCATAAAATGCACTGCATCTTCACGGTTTTCCCAGAAAAAACCACATCTTTTATACAAGGGTACGGCCTTCATATTCGCTTCCCAAGTATATAAATCGATACGTGGCCAACCCATTCGAATTGTTTCTTCTATGGCCTTCAATACTAGCCGTTTGCCAATCTTATATCCATGAAAATCGGGACGAACGTTTAATAACTGAATATATAATGCTCCAGTGTCCTCACGATATTCGCCCAAACTACAGTATCCGACTACTTCATGATTACAGATGGCCAGAAACACTATGATGGCGTCTGAATTTTCTTCGCTTTGTCGAATCTGTTCAGCCGAACGGACGGAAGATCCTCCCCCCCATTCATCGTTGCTGTAGTTCCACATTTTAGCTATTTCTGCCGCATATTTAGGATGATAAGGTACAATATCTACAATCATTATGTTTTCACCTCATTTAGAATAAAATATTTATTAACTAAAAATAAAGCTGTTACTTTTATTGAACTACTCACCACTTAACTTCCTAACGGATTGTTTAAAATGGGAGCTTCCTAAGTATGGAAACCTAACGTTTTTTAACGTATTCCCCGAAAGAATTCTCCTTCCTCAAGCGTGTGAAGGGCGTAGCCCAACGATAGGTGAGAAATGAATTTCGGTTTGGCATAGCCAAAAACTTTTAATAAACTAGCTATATGAAGTTCTTTGATAACTTGATATAGGAGGTTGCTAAAAGAAAATAGAGTGCGAAAACCAAGCCATTCGGTTCCTACGTAAAATATCAACCGTACCAAAAGAACGTCCATACGTTGGACATCTAGGGGTGGAACACCCCGAAGTAACGCTCAGGGAGTCGAAAAGTTACTTTCGTCGCGGAACTTAGAAGCTCCCACTTCAAGCTTTGCTAAGTGGCGAGTAGTTCCCTTGATTAGACTATCCCCGTAATCCCTACGGTTAAGAGACGAATTGCTTCGTTTCTAAGATTTAGCCCTGCATTAATTCTCTATCGTGATTTGTGCCGCAAGAAAGAAAATCCCACTCACGAAAATTTAGATTTTTAACGTCTATACTTTGGTAACCGCAATCTGAACATAGTTGACTAGAGGCAAATATGTTTGAAACAACTACACTTAATTGTTTTTTATTCGGGTAGATTCGAAATTTTATGTATTAACATTGATTGCACCTCACTTTCTAACATTCTTCTTAACTAATATGTAAAAAGTAGGCTTACGCCTACTGACATTCATCTAAAACCTTCACATTCTTGAGAAAGAAATCTTTTTTCGGAAAATGATAAAGATACCGTTATTCCCCACTTCTACTCGAACTCTCCAACAGTACAGTTAGGAGAAATTACATCCCACTTTCCTAAAAGTGTCAAACCAGCTGCTTTAGCTAAAAGTTTAGAATCCTCGTTATCAAGTTGACATCTATACTGTGGTTCATATCCTTGCTCAAGAGCATACTTACAGATTGTACGAACTACTTGGCGAGCATGACCTTTACCTCTAAAAGGTAACAGTGTTAGGACTCCAAGATCCGCAATTTGCACATCCTCTTCCCAAGGATACATGCTGGCAACACAAACCAGTTTATTTTTCACAAAAGAGCCGAACACAGCCCAATGATCCAACTCTACATATGCGTCATCTAAGTCTTGTTCCGATGCTGAAGATTCAAACTCTAAGAAAACCTTGTCATCTTTCTCATTCAATTGGCGCAATGCGCTGTTCTGATTTTCTTGCAACAAAACTTTCTTTTCTGCTTCTGAAAAGTAAAACAGACAATCTGCGCCATGCATTGTGACTCCTAACCCGTCCAATTTTTGGCGAAAGTCTGATTCAGACAGTTCTTGTCCTTTAGAAAAACCTAATATATTGGCCATTTTAGGTGTTAAGACTGCCAAAAACCGACCATCATTGGTCTCCAGTGTCATCACCCGACTGTCTTTGCTCAAATTAGGGTTGATGGTGACAGTGAAGGTCTTATCACTGTAGATAATGATGCCATTTAAAAATTGTGAGTTCCAATATTCAGTTATTTTATTCGAAACTAAAGGCATACTTTCCCTCCATGATTGCAAATTTATTTAAAATATCATATTACCGATTCTGGTGCAAAAACTTCAAAACATCTGCAAGTAATCTCTCAAACTTGGACATACTAATACTGGATCTCAGAAAAGGATTTGATTAGTATGGAAAAGCAAAATCTATTGAAGTGGAAACACTATCAACCTGATATTATTTTACTAACCGTAAGATGGTACCTTCGGTACAACCTTAATTTTCGCGATTTAGTCAAAATGATGGAAAAACGCGGGCTATCTATTGCTCATACAGCCATCATGTGCTGGGTTCACGAGTATGGTCCTGAATTAGATGAGCGAGTTTATTTTTTATTAACTATTTTTTACCATATACTTTTAATAGTTGTTCTTCTCTTAGCTGTTCTTTTCCTTCAATAATCCATTTTAATACTTTTAGGGCTTTCTCTTTAGTCCAGAAATTTAAAGGTATCATACAAAATTCCCACTCTTTAAACCTATTGGGATATAAGCCTTCAATCATTTTATAAGGACTTTTATCATAACTATGTTTGAGCACACCATATAATCAATATTTTACAATTAAAGGCGTAATCCATTTTTGTTTAATATCTGTTTAATATCTGTTTTATTCCATTTTAAGATTGTTTCAGTTAAATATTTTGGTTCCCTTCCGGATAGTTCTCTTTTGTCATCTTCTTTCAAGGCATTCGCTGGGAACCGAATTCTTTTCCCATCTAATAATTCTTGGTAAATTTCCTCTATTGCTACCGCCCCTGTTTGTACATTGAACCTTTCCCCATTTAAACTAATAGGTGTACTGTGTTTATTAACACATTTAATGAAAAACAGTTTTCTAGGGCTACACCCTCGAAAACTGTGCAACAGAGCCCTAATTAAAACTTTTCAATAGAAATATCTGTATTAATAGCCATTGCAACTTGTATACCAGTTGCTTCGGAAAGAACGATATCAGTTGGTGCGGGTTGTGCAGCCTCACCAGCTGCATAAACATTTTTTTCTGATGTTCTACCAAAATAATCCACAACAATTAATCCTTGTTCATCAAGATCACAAGTAAATCCTTGGCCAATTACATTTGTTGCATATGATGATGGCGTAATGAATGCTGCTTCTCTGTCTACTTCTTCTCCATTTTGCCCCTTAATATCCTTAATTTTTTCAGTAATCACAGTTATTCCTTTATCTTCTAATTCTTGTTTTTCCTTTTCTTTTATTTCATTACCATTAGTAGCAACAATTAGGTCATTTGATAAGTTGTGAATGATCTTAGCAGTATGCGCAACAACACTTGTTTCATTAATATAAATCAACTTTTTACCTTTTAAGTCCCAACTGTAGCCGTATGGGGAAATAAAAATACTTTTATTATAATACAATTCAATATTAGGAATATCTGTCTGTATTTTAGTCCCATCTGTCAGAAGTATTTTTTCAGCGAGAAAACTCTCCCCACCCTCAGTATATATCTTGAAAAGTTTATTATCTGATTGTTTAATTACCCTAACACTTTGTTTATAGATTGAATGAATATTAGGGTCTTGATTTAATTTCTCTCTTGCCGATTGTATAATATCATCAGTGTTATTTCCGTTTCTAAAAATACTTTCTTGCTACTTGAATGCTAGGTGGTCATTATTTGTCTCAAATAATACTACAAATCAATTTGCTCTACTCAATAATAACGCTGCATTTAATCCCGCTGGTCCGCCTCCAACTATAGCACAATCATAAATCCTCATCCTTATTTTCTCCCTTACCTTATTATGGATTAAACCCCAATACTTTCTTTTAAACTATCAAATGAAGTGAAAGAATTGAAGCTTTTATTATTTCCAAGGGGAACCCCACTACTGATAATGAAGAGTTGTGTTACCTTTGTAAAAGCATATCGACGTGAGGGATATTATCTTCTAAATATGTTTCGGATATAGCTTGAAAACCAAAGGAACTGTAGAATTTTCTTAAATAATCTTGAGCTTGAATTTTAACAGTTGTTTCTTTTAATTCGTTTTGGATAAAATCTAGCCCTTTTTTTATAAGTTCCTCTGCAATTCTTTGGCCCCTGTATTCTTTCTTTACAAAGACTCTTCCAATAGAAATTTCTTGATAGGTAACACCTGCAGGAACAATCCTTAAATAGGCAATGATTTCTCCATTGTCTTCTTTAAAAAGATGATAAGAAAAAGGATCATTACCATCAACTTCTAGATAAGGACAATTTTGTTCAACCACAAAAACGGAGGTTCTTTCTTTTAAAAGGTTGTATAGCTCAGTATTTGTTAACTCGTCAAATTTTTTTAATTTCCAACTCATTAAATTTCACCTCTTGTTTTTTTGTTGCATTTGCAACAAATGAAATGCATGTATTAAATCTAACCTAATTTTATTGCGCTTGCAACAAAAATAATGATGGAGAGTTTTAGCTCCTTTTATATAAACAATAATTTCTTTTGTTTCCCTTTTTAACAAATTCCCAATCAACTTCTACATTTTTCCTCACTTTTTGAAGAAGATCAAAAATAGTCTCTACTTCCAGTTCAAAAACCCCCTCTAATGCAACCTTATTGGAATGATCATTTTCTCTTTTGATAAAAGGATAAACATTTTTGCCTTTCTCTGTTGGAAAAAGTATTTTAATTTTTTGGTTCTGTTGCAAAGTTTTCTAAACGAGGCTACATTCTAGAAAAAAACAACAAGGAAAATCACAAATGCGATACTTTAAAGGAAAACAGTTTAAGAAAGATATTATTTTAGTAGCCGCAGGCTATTATTGTCCTTTTTCTTTAAGCTATCGCGATGGTATCTAAAATCCTAAGAGAACGTGGTATCCCCGTTCATTCTACAACCATTATGCGCTGGGTTCATGAGTATGGAAATTTAATCTACCAAATTTGGAAAAAGAAAAATAAGTATGTACAACAATCGTGGAAGTTTGATGAGACTTATATAAAAGTTAAAGGTGAATGGTGTTATCTCTATCGTGCAATCGATAAAGAGGGGAAAACATTAGAGTTTCAACTTCGTGAAAAACGAGATCATCAAGCGGCATATGCTTTTATGAAAAGATTAGTGAAAATATTTGGAGAACCGATGGTTCTCGTAACAGACAAAGCTCCAGCATTACTTTGTGCATTGAACAAGTTAAAGAAACAAGGCTTTTATGCACGTACTATTTATTATACAAGCAAGTATTTGAACAATCGTATTGAACAGGATCATAGACATATAAAGCGACACTTTGCTAAATCTGCAGGATTTCAATATCTACGTCATGCTTCTCGTACGATTAAAGGAATCGAAACGATTTATGCTCTATATAAAAGAGTTTGAAAGTGTAGAGGATTTTAAAATAGAATTAGAAAAATATATAGATTATTATAATACGAAACGGATAAAGGCAAAATTAAAAGTGAGCCCGGTACAATACCGGACTCACTTTTATCAAGCTGCCTAATGAAATCACCGTGTCTAATTTTTAGGGGGCACTTCATAATCTATTTTACAGGTTAATGTAAATGATTCTGGTGCAAATAAATGATAAATTAAACAAAAAACGAGAATTCTCACCGAAATCTTTTTTATGCCGTTAATCCAAACAGTTGATTGATAAAGATATTCTGATTTTGGACAGACTGATTTTGTAAATCAATCTGCTTTTTTAATCATATGCATCGCTTCTACACCACTTAAGATAGACACGACCGTTTGGAATGATTTGAACCCCAACATAGAGCGTATCCGTCTTTTAATAAAACTATGATCTTGTTCCATAATGTTATTTAAGTATTTGAGTTGTCTCGTTTGGATGGCTGCAGCCATCTTTTTTTCTTTCTTCAATGTTTCAATAGCGATTGGATAAGCTGGATCTTTGTCAACTGTAATTACACGGGGTTTAGAAACATGAAGAGACTGCAAAGCTTTCTTAAAGAAACGCTTTGCAGCCTTATGATTTCTCGTTTTACTCAGATAAAAGTCAATTGTGTTTCCTTCAGAATCAACGGCACGATATAAATACATCCAATGTCCTTTTACTTTTATATACTTTTTACTTGTTTCTCAAAGTATTCATTTTGTAGAATTCCCATATGAATGATGTCATGCCATTCACCATTTCTAAATAGACTTTGTCTACTATTTCCTTCCTCCTGAAAACCAATTTTAGTGTACAAACGTATAGCACTATCATTAAATGAAAATACTTTAAGGGAAACTCGATGGAGATTCATTTCGTAAAAAACATAATTCAACAGTAATTTTAACCCCTCTGAACCATAGCCTTTTCCCCAATATTCCTTTTCCCCGATATCAATAATACATTCCGCATTTCTATTTTTATAATCTATGTTGATTAATGATACAATGCCAATTGGGGGTACAGCCGAGATACGTGTAAAAATAGGTCATAGGCTTACTTTTATTTCCAACTATGACCTATTGAGCTTATATAGGGATCGTTTCTTCTATTGGTTGAGGAACTTTCTTTAAATCAATTACATAATCCCCAAAGCGTTTTATATGTCTAGTCATATAAGGACTTAGCGTTTCTAAATCTTGGCGTGCAAAGCGATAACCTTCTTTTTTTAGTTGCCATAAAATCATAGTGATATCCACTACATTTTGAAAAATTACGGAATTGGTGATTAAATCGTTGTATTTAATACGTTTTTCCTGTTCAATTGGATCGTTTTCCGTAATAATACCATCGCCACCAAAAAACAACCATTTTGAAAAACCATTATAGGCTTCTACTTTATTCGTACTAGCTGTAATTTGTTCACGTAATTTCATATCTGAAATATATTGAAGAAGAAAGATTGTTCGAATCACTCTTCCAAGCTCTCGAAATGCTTGATATAATCGATTTTTCTTACTGTTACTACTTAATTTTCTAAGAAGCGTCGAAGGTAAAATTTTTCCCTTTTTAATTGAAACAACCACTTGGAATAAGTCTTTCCAATGTGTTTCAATCACTCTCCAATCAATTACATCTTTAAATAAAGGGTCTATATGTTTGTAGTTTGTATGCTTATCTGGACGGAAAAATTTTAAATCTTTCCAATTGCGAATTCTAGGCATAAGATGAATTCCTAATAGATAGGATAAGGCAAATACAGGTGTCGATTGTCCTTGTGTATCCGCATGAAGAGTATCGGGTTGAATATCAGATTTATTTTTTAATAGCCCATCAATAATATATACCGCTTCCCAAACACCACAGGGGATAAAATGACTAAAAAGGGCGATATAATTATCCGCAACATGATGATAGGCAAGTCCTCCATATCCGCCATAACGGATGTGGTATTCTGATACTAAATTTTCTATATACATATCATGTTTCGTTCCATCAGCTGAAGCTACTTTTCCCGTTCCCCATAGTTTTGGTAGACTAAATGTATTATATTGATTTAAAACATCCTGAAGTGCCGTATTTAATTTCGGAATATGAATATGTCTACGATTCACAAAAGAAAGCATGTGAGCCGTCATCGTATTACGCATATGTT
>NZ_JBMOWC010000067.1:0-21865 GCF_049310765.1 Bacillus sp. PSXD-155
CTCTTCATAGATTTAAAGATACGAGTCTTACATTCAAGTATTACCACTATTATTTTTAGACAATTCATACAAAAATAGAGAAATATAATATTTTTAATGAGCTTTCACTATAAATGTAAGTATGCTTTCAATCTTTTTATCTTTATCCTCATAACACATCATCTGTTATATAATGAATTTATAGAATTTACAGAAAAAAGGAGTCTTTTCATGCTACAACAACTATTCAATTCACCTATTCTATCCGTTCAGGCCTTGCACCCAGGTTATGAAGATCATGCAAGTGATGTTTTTCTCGTTCAAACAGAAGATACAGAAGTTATCGTTCGTACCTCTAAAATGAATGAAGAACCAAATAATGATTTTTGGTGGGGATGTAAAAATCTATTTGGAATTGATCCAAGGAACGTCCATCATTTAGAAACTGTACATACATTGCTGCAAGAACATACGAATCTTCCTATCCCAACAATATTAGAAAAACATGTTTTAAATGGCCGTGAATTTGTGGTGGTCGAAAAGTTAGTAGGTAACACAGTTCAATCTTTTATCGAGCAACCAGATTCTATTTTATTTAGCCTAGGAAAAGGACTTGCAGAAATACATAAGTTTAAAGCCGATTTTATAGGAAATCCGTCAGGCACGTTCAAAATTCCACTAAATGAATTCCAATCACATATTTTAAACGTGAGTAAAGAGCTTGTGAATATGTTTTATTCCGATGATGAAAGCATACAAGATGCATTTCCTACCTTTGAATCACAGCTTTCTTCCCTGTCCGTACCAAAAGAAGCTACACTCGTCTTACTTGATATGGACCCTACCCAATTTTTATATGACGGTACAACTATTACGGGTTTAGTAGATACTGAAGCTTACGCGGTTGCCCCGCGAGAGTTTGATTTTATCGGACTAGAATATGTACTTACTGAAAAAGAAGCACATGCCTTTCAAAGTGGTTACGAAACAATTATGCCTATTCCTCATCTTGTAGAATGTAGACAACCATATCGTTATTTATACCGACTGTTATCTGTGCAAGGTAGTGTGGAATTAAAGGAATGGTTAAGTTACCCATCCTATTTTTAAATACAAATGAGAGGGAGTATACAATGGATATTCAGAAAAAGCGTTCTGTAACAGAAAGTGAAATACAGCAAATGAAGGATTTGGCTTATATTTGCGGGCAACAAGACAATCTTGATTACTCTTCAGATTTACATATCAACTTTTTAAAAAATCGAAATGAAGATCATATAAACGATTTTCTTCTTTATAACGGTACTCAATTAATTGGCACTTTAAATATGTATGATTTCGAAAGACCAACAAAGCTTGAACTAATAGGCTTTGTACATCCTCATTTTAGAAAACAACGTTTCGGAACTACCCTTTTACAAACTGCAATGAAAGAAATACAAAATAGAGAGACAGATGAAGCTCTTCTTATTATCAATGGGGATTCTATTTCTGGGAATGAATTTATAAAACATATGAAGTTACCGTATTTATATAGTGAATATAGTATGGAGTTCAAAATAAACGAAATTCAAAAAACAACAGATAATAATATACAGCTTACTCTTGCATCTTCAGAATCACTGCTTGACCTTATTGAGATTTCTAGTAAAGCTTTTGGTGATTCAGTAGACAATACGACTACATGGTTACAAAAAATGATGACTTCACCTTCTCATAAAGTTTACAGTGCTCTTATTAACGAAAAAGCTATTGGAACAATTACAGTTACTGAGCAAGAACAATCTACTACATTATCAGGATTCGCTGTTCATCCTTCTTATCAAGGTAAAGGATATGGAAAAGATATTCTTAGTTATATGGTACATACCCTTATTACAGAAGGAACTTCAACAATTGAATTAGACGTCGAAACGAAAAATAACCATGCTTTAAAACTATATACACAATGTGGTTTTAAAATTAAAACGAAGCATGACTATTATAATTTAATGAATAGCACGGAGAATATTTATGTCTAAAAAACTTATTTATTCTGATTATGATATTTTCGCATCTATTTATAATAAACATTGGGGACATTTTGCCGAACACTCCTATCTAGCTTTTGAAAAACTCGTTTTACAATATGCACAACCACATTCTCATATTTTAGATCTTTGTTGCGGGACTGGTCATCTTACTAGGAAACTACTTGATAACAATTTTGTAGTAACTGGTATAGATGGTTCTACTCAAATGATTGAATATGCACGTGAAAATGCGCCAGATGCAACCTTTTTCGTCGATGACGCTCGCTATTTCAATATAAATGAGCAATTCCACTACGTCATCTCTGCCGGTGATAGTTTAAACCATATTATGAATTTAGATGAACTAAAAAGTGTGTTTCACAACGTTTACTCCGTATTACATAACGAGGGTATATTCGCATTTGATATGAATATGGAAAAAGGATTTCTTGAAAACTGGATTGCTTCGTTTCATATTTCAGAGAAAGAATATGTTTGTACGATTGATTCTACATTTGATAATAAAAACAAAAAAGCAGAAATGAATTTCATATTATTTACGCGTGATACAAATGATATTTGGAAAAGAAGTGACTTTTCTTTTAAAGAAACATGTTACACTAAAGACGAAATTACTCATGCATTACAATCTGTAGGTTTTAAAAATATTCAATCGTACGGTACAAATAGAGCATTTTTCACTTGCCAAAAATAAAAAAACTGAATCTAAATGATTCAGTTTTTTCTTAATATATTTACAACTGCAGTTGTTTCGTCATTTTCTTTATAAACACGCGGAATTCTTCTATCTAGCATACATGTAACTTCATAGTTTATTGTACTTAACATATCCGCTATTTCTTCTACTGTGATATTTTCTTCACCTTGTTTACCGTAGAATACTACTTCGTCTCCTACTTGTACTGGCATCGCTTTTGAAACATCCAACATTAACTGATCCATACAAACACGGCCAATTACAGGTACTCGAACCCCGTTAATTAACGCATAGCCTTTATTAGATAATTGACGATTATAACCATCAGCATAACCAATTGGTACAGTCGCAATCCATTCTTCACCAGTTGTTACATACGTATTCCCATAACTTACACCACGATTTTTCTTCGCATGTTTAATATGAGCCACTTTTGATTTTAACGACAACGCAGGCTGTAAAGAAACGACTGAATGATCCACCTCTTTTGATGGATACATACCGTACACTCCTATTCCAACGCGCACCATATTTTGAAATGTGTTACTTAATTCCATTGATCCTGCACTATTTGAACTATGAATATATGGTATTTGAATTCCTAATTCTTTCGCTGTATTAACAGCTTTTTCAAATAAACTTGTTTGCATATTCGTATATGATTTATCGATTTCATCTGCCGTAGAGTAATGCGTAAATATCCCTACTACTTCTATATACTCCATACGGTTTAATTCTTCTAAAAATGGTTTAACTTCTTCTTCTTGTAAACCGATACGACTCATTCCTGTATCAATTTTCACTTGAATTTGTACTTTCTTTTGAAGACGGTTTGCAATTTCATTTATACCATGTAAATCTTCTACTCTATAAACAGTCATCATAACGTCATATTGAATTACATCTTCTACAGCCGCTACTGGTGTGTATCCTAAAATTAAAATCGGCACAGTAATTCCTGCTTCTCTTAATTCTATTGCTTCATCTACAAATGCAACTGCAAGTTGATTTATTCCAGCTTCAATTGCAGCTTTGGCAACTTCAACTGCCCCATGGCCATACCCATTCGCTTTTACAGCAGCCATCATCTTAATTTCTTCATCATTTACATGTTTTTTAAATTCTTTTACATTATGTTTTACAGCATTTAAGTCAATTTCTACAATTGTATCTCTTCCATATTTCAAACTCATTGGTCTAACTCCTAACTCAATAATTGCATTCCATTCTATTTCACGTTTCATATGACCTTTTACAATATAATACTTTTCATTATGCTAGTCAAACTACTAGAATTTTCGGAATTTTGAGTATGATATAATATCCTCAAGAAACTATTATATACGGAGACGAGGAGAATTACAATGTTTGTTCAATCTGCATTACATCAACTAAAAGTTGCTATTGATACTTCTATTTATATGCTTAACCAATATAGTGAAAACGATTTAAAAATACAACCGATTCACTCAAAACGATCATTATTTGAAATGTGTACACATCTTTCTCTTATTTGTCATGCTGATTTGCTCATTTTAAATGGTATTCCAGAAAAAGAATTACATACCTTTTATATAGAACATACGCCCGTAACAGTTGCTCAAATGCAACAAACGATGATTGAAGGATACAACCTTCTCTCCAAAACATTTCTTTCCTACTCCCAAATAGAATTAGCAGAAGTTATGACTGCCTATTGGGGTATTTCTTATTCGCGCTTTGAATGGTTACTTGAAATCGTTGCACACTTTTATCATCATCGTGGACAAATTCATCTTTTATTATGTGAGCATATGAAAGATCCTCGCATTCCTTTATTTGAGTGATTTTCCACTTATTCATTAATTATAAATAGAGAAGCTACAAAACCAATAAAAAGTAGCATTCCTAATAAAATAAATGTTTGAGCATACCCTCCTATTTTCATTAGATAAATAGAAATAATAGGTCCTATACTAGTACCTAAAAATAAAATAAAAGTATAAATAGATACTGCTATTCCCCTCGCTTTCCCTCCTAATTGACCTACAAGAGAAACTAAAGACGGAACGGATATAGCAATACCTATTACAAAACAGACACTCATCATTACAAGTAGAGATAGATACGAAACAAAGCCCATTGAACTTAGACTAAAAATAGCGATCAACAATCCTCCCTGAAGAACTTTTCTTACTTCAAACCTCTTCGTTAAACGACCTGCAAGCGGTGACAGCAACATACCAAATAGCCCCGCTAAGCGAAAATAAAGAATTTGTTCTGCAGTTAAATTGTAAGTAGGAGAGCTCAAATAATTCCCTAAAACAGTATACATATTAACAAAAGCCATTAATAAAACAAATGCAATTATATAGCTTAATACTAAGCTTTTATTTGTAAAAACTTTACCCATCTGTTTAATTGGCCCCAAAATATCAGTATAGGATTGAGACGTCTCTCCTTTCGGAAGAGAATAATAAACCCATATAGCAGTACTTATATAGACAATGCTAAGAAGAAAGAAAACCATATGCCATCCAAAATGCTGACTAACAGCAGTACTTATTACCTGCCCTACAATTCCAGCTACTAAAAAACCAGTACTAACAAATCCTATTGTTGTAACCCTTCTTTCTACTGGGAACATTTCTACAACGTAGGCTAGCGCTACTGGAGAAAATGTAGCTGCTGCTATCCCTTGTATACCTCTAAAAATAACAAGCCAAAATAAACTATCTACAAACCCTAAGCAAAAAGAAACAATCGACAGTGCAAGCAATCCAATAAAAATCACTTTTTTTCGTCCATATTTATCAGAAATTGCCCCAAATAACAAACACCCTATAGCAAAGCCAACAGAAAATATACTTCCTGTAGCTGCCGATTGTGCTAATGACGTATTAAAAATGTTTGAAAATAGAGAGATTAAAGGTATTGTTACATATAGGCTAGACATAACTACCATACCCGACCAACATAATACTGCTGTCATTATTGTATAATTCTTTTCACTATTTACTTCCTTTCCTATTTCCATCATAAACTCTCTCCCTTATTACGATTTGTTTTTATTAGTTTAAACTCTCTAAATTACTAAAATAGCATTCCTTTAACTCTTATTTATTTTAATTACATAGCAAAAATTATCACCGTTCATAAAGTTAGTTAATCATATAATAAGGTAAGCTAATTATATGTCCAAATAAATAAGTTGATCTTCATAATCAACTTATTTACCTACCTTCTCCTAATTTCACCTGCATAGTTGTTTGCATTTTATTTAATAGCTTTTCTAAAACTTGACGCTCTTCTTGATTAAAGCCATCAACTAACGAAGCGCAAGATAACCAAAAAGTTGGTAAAGAATGTGTAACTAGTTCTTTTCCTTTCGGAGTAATTTTCACCTTTAATCTTCTTCGATCTTCAGAATGGTGGAATCTTACGATTAACTCTCGTTTCTCCATCCAATCTAATAAGCCAGTGACAGAAGCACGTGTAATCCCTAATCGACTCGCAATATCCGAAGGACTCATGTTCACCTCTTCCCCATTCGCTTCCATTTCACGCAAAATAAACAATAGTAAAAAATCTAATTTACTCTCTGAAATACCAAGCGGAGCTAAATCTACGTCAACCGCATCAAGAACATTATCAGACGTCCATAACATTAACAAACCAAGTTTTGCTGCAATTGGATCCGTTTCCGCTGATGCTGTCTTTTTGATTAACTCTGCGTACGGCTCAATCCCTAAAGGAAGAGAATCTTTTCTTGAATCCATTCATCTTCACTCTCCTTTCTCATCAAATAATTAGCTTACCTAATTACTTTCTCATTATACTCATATTTTTCCTTTTATTGCAAGCACATTGTTGAACAAAAAAATCCCATTATTAAAACAGGATTTTTCACACTGACTAGCTATCAGTTTTAAATAATGTGCAACTTCTTTAAGGCATAAGAAATTCCACCTTCACTCGCCTTCGTTGTAACGAAATCAGCCCTTCTCTTCAACTCCTCTCCACCATTTCCCATCGCAACTCCTAATCCTACATACTGCAACATCTCAATATCATTTCCACCATCACCAAAAGCAATGGCTTCTGATTTACTAATATTTAAATGTTCCAATACTTTTTGAATTGCAGTTAGCTTCGATACTTTACTATCTTCCAATACATTCATAACGTAACCATGAAAACGGTCAAACGTAAGTGCTGGATATCTTTCAATGAATTTTTGAGCTTCTGCTTCATCAGCATACAGACATATGCAATACATCTCATCTGACAAGTTTTTAACTTTGTCAGGATACCGCTCTAAATTTAAAGTTTCATTTAACGCTCGTATGACACGTTCATCTTTAGAGGCAATATCATTCATTGCAAATTCTTCTGTAAAGTAAGAAACACTGTGACCATGTAATTCAGCAAAATTTGAAATATCATGAACGATTTCGCTTGAAAGTACTGATTTATGTATAACTTCTTCCCCACATTTTATATGTGCACCATTTGCAGAAATATACGTTTTTATGCCTAGCCCCTTAAATTGTGAGCATAAACTATATGGTCTCCCTGTTGTAACAACTACGTGAATCCCCTTATCTATTAATCTTTGTACCGCGTCTTTTGTACTTTCGTGCATACTTCTATCAATCTCGCTTAAAAGCGTACTGTCAACATCCAAAAATGCAACTTTGTACATAAGTCTTTACATCCCGTCCAAATGATTCGTATCATTAATGAAATGCACCGTTTTTTATTCACCCTCAATTTCAATTAAACTTATTCCCGTATCTCCCATTTTGAAATAGTAGTCCATTGAAATTGGCATTTTGAAAAATGCACGTAATAGACTATTAATTACGCCTCCATGGGCAACAATCGCAATTCGATCATATGTATTCTCTGTCACAATTTTAGAAAAGATTCCTTCTATTCTCATTCGAAACTCAATAAATGACTCTCCGTTTTCAAAACGGTCATGAAGAAACTTTGGCTCTGGATATTTCTTTGCTTCTTCAAATGATAAACCAGCTTGTATTCCATTATTAAACTCCATTAATTCCTCTTCTAATTGAATTGGACAACCAATTGCTTCTGCTAATGTTTCACCCGTTTCGCGAGCGCGTTTTAATGTGCTTGCCCAAATGAAATCTGGTGCAAAATCTTTTTTCACTTTCTGTACAAGTCTTTGTACTTGTCGTCTCCCTTTGTCAGTCAACTCAAAATCAGCTCGTCCTTCATGCACATGTAAAATATCAGCTTCTGATTCTCCGTGGCGTATTAGTAGTATTTGCATGTTTCTCTCTCCCCCCTTATTTAACATTCACAAAATTCTATTATATCATATTTTAAGATTTCAAAATAAAAAGGAACGGTCTTCCGTCCCTCATCCATTCACTTTTTCCGCATCATTCCAATAATATTTACTAAACGCTTCTGTTAACACATCAATTGTGTTATATAATTCATCTAACGTATTATCAACACCACCAACTTCAATTAGCATCGCATTTTTCGATAGATCTTGGTTATAAACGCCATTTCCATCTTTTTTATACTTCGGAAAAATCCCTCTACTTAATCCGTAATAGTTTTCATCTAAATAACTATTGATCGCTCTTGCAATTTTTTCATTTTCAGCACGGCCTTCATTTTCCATCCCAATAATAAAATATAATCTTGCATACGATTTTCCATTAATTACTTTTGTTGTTACTTTCTTACGCTGATCATCACGATGTATATCAATCGGAAACGCAATTTTATTATTTTGTGCTAATGCTCCTTTTACATATTCATGAGATGCTTTATATGACTGATACCATACCCACTTTTTACTCGCTAATAAATCACCCATATTCGTTTTATCGTGAATTACTGGAATTCCTTGCCCCTCAAGTTGTTCCTTCATACGTTTTCCTAGTAAGGACACATTTACATCTGGGCTAGATGGATCAGTTGCCCCTGGTAATAATGGAAAGAAGGATTCCCAGCTATGTGTATGATAAATATATACTGCACTTTCACCTTTTTTCGCTCCGTTCTTTTTCTGAACCGGATTATTCTTTTCCGCTTCTGTAACTTTATCTTTTGCTACTTCCCGTTCTTTCGTTACTTCTTCAATCGGTACACTAGATTCATTTGGGATATTCGTCAAGTTTGTCCCTTCCCCAGCTACGATAATATTAGAATAATACTTTGACATACCAGGTACTTCTTTACCGACGAATGTTCTTAAATCTTTAATTTTCAAATCTGTCGCAATAGAGAACATTAAATTCCCAACTGACTCTCTTTTATTCTGCTTAAAATAATCAAATCCGTAATAGTGATTCTCACTTTCTATCATTTGAACAAAACCTTGCATCGATACTTTTCCAAACCATTGATTTGCATAATTCGATTTCATTGTATGTAAAAGTGACGTCAAAATCGACGCTATTATAATTACTATTAGCGCATATAAAAGGAGTAACGAAATCAGTTTCTTCCCATGTATTCGAGTTGCATACTTTTTCACTGCATCACCTTCTTTATACATGGATATGTACAAGCTTTTCGGAATATACGCACAAAAAAAGAGAAATGGTATCCCATTTCTCTTCCTCACTTTTATTGTTCTTTTCCTGTATCATTTGAAGGTAGTTTCTTCGCTTGTTTTTCTTTAAATATTTCTCCAATTGCCCCAAGAGTACCAAGTGTTTCAATTGCATTAGAAGGAATAAAGACTTTATTTGCTGGTCCTTTTGCAACTTCAGCTAATGATTCGAATGATTTGTAAGCAAGGATACGCTCATCCAAATTCGCTTCACGAAGCAATTCAATACGATTTTGTTCTGCTTTTGCGATTTCTTCAATTGCTCGTGCTTCCCCTTGTGCTTCTAATTCTTTTGCTTCTTTTAAACCTTCAGCTTCGCGAATACGCGCTTCTTTATCCCCTTCAGCCATCAAGATTTTACTTTGCTTTTCCCCTTCAGCGCGAAGAACTTTATCTTGTTTTGCTGCTTCAGCTTCTAAAATAATCGCACGTTTATTACGCTCAGCCTTCATTTGTTTTTCCATTGATGCTTGCACATCTTTTGGCGGGTTAATATCAACAACTTCGACACGTTCAATACGTACGCCCCATTTTTCTGTTGCTTCATCAAGCGCTAAGCGGATTTCTGTTGAAATTTTTTCACGACCAGATAACGTTTCATCCAGTTCCATTTTACCGATAATTTGACGCATCGTTGCTGAAGTAATATTACGAACACCATATTCATAGTTTGAAATACCATATGTCGCAAGCTCTGGTTCAACAATTTGATAGAAAATAATTGTATCTATTTCTACTTGAACATTATCTTTCGTAATTACCTTTTGCGGTGGTACATTCGTTTGTTGAATACGTAAGTCGTGATATACACGAACACGATCTACAATTGGGATTAAAATATTTAATCCTGGGTGCATGATACGTTGAAACTTACCAAATCTTTCAACAACCCCAACTTTTTGCTGAGGAATAATTTTAATTGTTAATGCGATAAATGTAACTACAATTAGTGCGAATATAATCGTTAACGTTAATGCTACCATATTTATTCACTCTCCTTTTTTACTTGTAATATAGTACTATGCCTCTTTATAACAACGACTTTTTCTCCAGCATCAATTGAAGAATCTGCAATAGCTGTCCAAGTATCTCCATCCACCTTCACAATACCATTCGCTTCATTTGTAATCGCTTGCATAACAATCCCTTTTTTACCAACAAGCATATCTACTGTATCCGTAAAACCTTTTGCTTCTCGAAAGTTTTTTGAAATTCTTTTCGTAAAGAATGTCAAAGTTAAACTTATAATTGCGCCAACAGTAACTTGTAACAGTAGTGCATCAGGAGCAAACAAAGCAATAAGACCTCCGACAACAGCTCCAATTCCAAGCCAAAGCATGTAAAATGTAATCGACAACATTTCTGCAATAAATAAAATACCAGCTATTATAAACCAAATTACCCAAGCAGCCATATGCAACCCTCACTTTCTTTCTCATTTTCTATATGTATATGAAGAAAAGAATGGTTTATCCGCCCTTTCTTACACTTGGGCGTTTGCTACAAGCTATTGTACATACTCACTGTTACAATGATTATTAATATAATACTATATCAATATATTCTTCATTATACATGAAAATTCCTTTCAAAAAGTGACAAAAAATTAAATTCTTTAAAAATTTCATTTTTTAAATTACAATTATTCTAATTACTAAATACTATTTTTATAGAGGTGTTATTCTTATTGAGAAACCTGTCACTAACCTACTACTTAGGTTCCAAAACATGCATTACTCTCGCTGACATCGTATATGTAATGATTATTACAACTCATATTTATATAGCAACTAAATCAGCTACTATTACTGCTCTTTTTCCATTATTACAAGTTATCACAAATCTAATTGCTAACATCTCTGCACCACTAATAATAAATCGTTTTCCATCTTATACGTTGTTATATACGCTACAATGGCTAAAAACAGTCTTTTTACTATTATTAATGATTTTGTTTCCAGTCTTATCCACAAACATTATAGCTCTATTAACTTTTATTTTTTTCATTTCATTATGTAGTGGATGGAGCGCTCCATTACTATACAGCATTCTTCCGCGCCTTACACCGAAAGAAAAATTAGTAAAAGTAAATAGTATCTTTTCCTTTTCAACACAAATTGCGCAAGTCGCCGCTTATTCATTTACGAGTGTTATCGTTCTTCTCATTGGCGCTACATCTACACTCATGATTAATAACATGTTAATGATTTTTGGATGTATTGCATTACACTTTTCATTACGTACCATACATACTGAACGAATAGCAGATCCTCCCTCTTCAAAAAGTACTGCTTTATCGGAAGGTTGGAAACTCTTATTTCAAAATCCTTCTCTCCGTACCGTTACATATATGGACTTAATTGAAACTTTCGCCGGAACAATATGGATCGGTGCTATTACGATGGCATATGTTACGACTATCCTTCATAAAGGCGAGGAATGGTGGGGATATATTAATACAAGTTATTATGTTGGCACGTTAATCGGTGGTCTATTGGCATGGAAAATCAGTTCCTATATTCAAAACAATTTAATACGCTCCATGTCGATAGGCTCTCTTATGTTTAGCATTCTTACATTTTTATATGGTATGACAAGCAGCGGATTTATTGCGCTTTTTCTATGTGTTCTAATGGGACCATGTTATCAAATTAGAGATATTTCTCAAACGACTGTTTTACAATCAAGTGTCACCCCTTCTTTATTATCAAAAATGTATACAGCACATGGCGCGCTTCTTTCAACAGCTTCTGGTCTTTCTATGCTTAGCGTTGGCATTATTACTGATATGTTCGGTGTTCGTACAATTTATATCATCGCATCTATTCTTATTTTATGTTCCGCTTGTTTATCTTTTAGTTTATTAAAATATCATAAAACAGAGCAGAACGATATTTCACTTTAATCACTAAAACAAAAAGGACAGGCATTCCCTGTCCTTTTTATTTATTCTATTCATGACAAGTTTGGGATTTTTCTATGTTTTGTCGCCTGTTCAAAAGCGTAAGCTAGCTTAATTAATATCCCTTCACTAAAGGCAGTACTTGCAATCGTAATTCCAAAAGGTCTCCCGCTTTCCATATACCCTGCAGGTATTGCTATAGACGGATAACCCGCTTTCGCACATATGGTAGAAGCTATATAGGAAGGAAACAGTATCGCATCAAGATTATATTTTTCCAATGCAAAATCAATGCCTTGTTCTTGTGAAAAATATATATCTTCTAATCTTGCATTTAAATATTCTGGATTTCGTAACGTATTAGGAAAATCTTTTCTTCCCTCTAACTTAGTTTGTCCATATTTTAAAGCTCTTTCTGCTATGTTTTTATTAAACTCCATTAACTCCGAAATAGAATGTACCGGAATAGTAGAAGGTAATTTAGAAAGATAGTTATCTAAACTATGCTTCAGTTCATAAAGCGGCACTCCCCAACTCCATTCTCTATGAAAAGAAGGAATATTAATATTTTCTACTACTGTCGCTCCTTCATTACGTAATACTTGGATCGTTTCCTTAAACAAGATTTCATCATACTCACCATTTTCGTAATAATCTTTTGGTGCATCGTTAAACACACCAATCTTCGCTCCATTTAAGCCATTAACATTAAGATATTTTGTATAATCTTGCTCTGCCCTACCTTCACTTCTATGAGTAGCAACATCTTTCTCATCTACTCCAATTAAACTCCCTAGCAAAATAGCAGCATCTGTTACCGTTCTAGCAAATGGTCCAGCTGTATCTTGCGAATAAGTAAATGGAATAATTCCTCTACGACTAATTAAACCGACAGTCGGTTTAATACCTACTACAGAATTTTGAACAGCAGGGCTCAAAATAGAAGCATCGGTTTCTGTCCCAATAGATACTACTGTAAAGTTAGCAGCAACTGCTATCGCAGATCCTGTACTAGATCCGCCAACAAACATATGGTCCTTGCCCGTTCCGTATGGATTGATTGTTTGACCACCTCTTGCACTATATCCAGCCCACATTTCAAAAGACATTGCATTTGCTAATTCTGTCATATTTGTTTTTCCTATTATTACTGCTCCGGCTTCTCGTAATTTTGTAACGAGAAATGCATCTTCACTGCTTATATTTTGTTCTAGAGCAATCGTACCTGCACTTGTATGCATGGAGTCATTCGTTTCAATATTGTCTTTAAGCAAAACAGGTATACCATGTAATGGACCCCTTATACCTTTTGTCTTTCTTTCATAATCTAACGCTTCTGCGATAAAAATAGCATCTGGATTGATTTCTAAAATAGAATTAATTTCCGGTCCGTCTTGGTCATACTTTGCGATTCTATGAAGATAATACATCACTAATTCCTTTGAAGTTAACTGCCCAGATTCCATTTCGGTTTGTATATCATGAATTGTTAATTCTTTTTTTAATACTGGATTAAACTGAATCTCCATTTATATTCTCCCTTATAGCAACTTTTTTGCGTATAACTCTTACTTTTTCATCTTTTCACCCCAACTATTCCAAACTAATATTCCTTTAAAGAAATTCAATTTATCTATTCAAAAAGCCTTTAATTTCCCGAAAAATAAAAAGAGTCTGAAACGAATGAACTTTCGCTTCAGACTCTTTTATTACTTTACATATATCTCATCTAATAAGTGTAAAAACTCTCCTTGTTTCCCTGCTAATTCAGGGCATTTTGCAATATTAACCCATTCGTAGCTAAACGCTAAACCTTGATCTTTCTTACCAGCACTTACTATATGTTCCCATGTATCTTTTACATCAGTTAGTAAAGTTACATGAAAAAAGTGACGTTTTTCATATTCCTGTTTTTCCTTCACATGTATAATGTAATCTGCTAAAAAACGCTCTATACATAAATGACGCAATCCGGATTCTTCCTGTACTTCACGCAATATAGCCGCTTCTAACGTTTCACCTTCATCAACCGTTCCCCCTGGCACTTGAATACCAGCTTCATGTATATCACAATGTTTAAAAACCAGTAATTGCATAACCCCCTCTTTTTCTCTTGTAATATATGCATGTACTTTTTTCTTATATAACATCGTCATTATACGTCTCTCCCCTCAATCATTTACTCTGTTACTTCTTCAAGCGTCAGTTGATTATCATACAAATATGTAGCTTGTGGATTTCCCACATACCTTACGTGCCATGGTTCATACCGATAGCCCGTAATCGTTTCTTTCGCTTTTGTGTATCGAATCACAAAACCAAATTTATGGGCATTTTCAGAAAGCCACTGACCTTCTTTCGTTTCCCCAAAAACCGTCTCTAACTGAAATTTAGCAGATTGAGACGTAATATCCATAGCTAATCCAGTTTGATGCTCACTTGTGCCAGGAACCGCGCTAGACATTGCTGTTTTTGCTTCCCCATCTTGTTTTTTATACATCGTATTTAATGCTTTTTGTCGATCAAAGGATCTAAATCCAGAAACTGCAAAAAGGAAAATACGCTCGTTGTTAGCTTGCTGGAACATTTCCTCAAGCGCCCTCGCTGCCTCTTTTCTCATCTTTTTCTTTTCTTGATCACCTTCACTAGAGTAGCGCACTTTCGGAATAACTAAATCTGGCGGTCTATAACCATCTGGTAAACGCCTACTTTTATTCACAAGTACAAGCATTGAATTCGGATTATTAATTACCGCAATATCCCCATCCATATTAGCAATTGTTTCTTTCGCTTTCGGAAATATACTATTTACACTTACTTCCCGCGCCTGCTTATCCTTATACATTTTATAATTGATTCCTGCTACTCCAACAATAATTATTGCAGCTACGATACCGAGTAGTGCCCATCTTTTTTTCATATAACGACCTCTTATTTTAATAATTTGGCCATTTCATACTCATCGATGTCCTTTCCATCGATAATAAGAGCAGCTTTTTTGACACCTTCCTTCTCAAATCCAGCTTTTTTATATAGTGCCTGAGCTCTTGTATTGTGGGCCATTACTGTTAATTCTAAACGCCATACATCATGTAATTTTGCCCACTTCTCAACCTCTTTAAACAATCTCGTCCCAATACCTCGCCCGTTATACTCTTGCAAAATACCAATTACAATGCTTGCCACATGCCTCTTTCTTTGAATGTTATTTCCATTCACTAATATAAAACCTATTATTCTCTCATCTTCAACTGCTACAAATATTGTTGCATATTCATTTTCTATAAATCGCTGGATCATTTTTTCTTGTTGCTCAGCTGTAGTTTTCCTTTCTCCTGGTTCATATAACATAAACTTCGTTTCTTCATCTAATTGCTTACTTAATTGCAAAAATGATGCTGCATCTTCTACTTTGATCTCCCTAATCACCTAAATCACCCTATCAATTTCATAATATAAAAATTTTCCTTGTAAAAAGATTTTCTCTGCCATTTCAAAAATCCCTTTCTAATTCTCCTATTATAATTAGACAAATTTCGATATCGCTATAATAATTATTAATCATGTCCATTTTGTGACATCTTGCTATCCACATTTCAAACCAACACAAAAAACGTAAGTATTACACTTACGCTTTTCCAAGATTGAAGTGAGCTAATAATTATCGATAGATACCCTGGCTAATTCAAGTTTCACTTTATCCATTCACTTTTTCTGCCTGCCAAAAATATTCACCAAATGCTTTAGCAAGTGCATCAATTGATCGATTCAATTCTTCCTCCGTATTATCTACACCGCCAACTTCTATTAATATCGCTTGTCCTGATAAATCTTGATTATAGATTCCATTTCCTGTTTGGAAACCTTTTTGAATGACCCCACGACTCACTCCTGGATATTTCTTATTAATCGCCTCATGTAAAGCTGTCGCTAATTGTAAGTTTTTTTCATAATTTTTATTTCCTTTCCCTACTACAAATGCAAGCTTCGCATATGATTTATCTCCAATTGTTTTTGTCGTTACATTCTTTCGAGCACTATCACGATGCAAATCAAAAAAGTATTGAAGATCTTTATTTCCAGCCATAGCTTGCTGCACAATTTCTCGTGACATTTTATACGAACTATTACTGTTTAAACCCTTACTTATTAACTTTTGACCAACATCACTCTTATCGTTAGTAGCTCCAATCCCTTCACCTTCTAGTTGTTCACGGAAACGATCTCCTAATATAGAAATATTCGATACAGAACTCGTTGCTTTATTCGGATTCGGATCATTCGTTAAGTTAAGTAAAGGTAAATAAGATTCCCAGCTATGTGTATGATAAATAAACGCAACTTGTCTTTTCCCGGTCGTTTGGGACGGCTGTTTCTTCTCTTTATTCGTATCTTGTTTAGGTGCTTGTCCAGTTCCACTAGTCCGTTCTTTCACTACTTCTTCAAGAGGTACACTCGACTCTATCGGTAAGTTAGAATAGTTTGTGCCCTCACCCGCAATAACAATTTCTGTATCGTACTTACCAAACCCGGGTAGCTCTTTCCCGACAAAACTGCGTACATCATTAAAGCGAATATTTGTAGCCATAGAAAAGAGAAAAGAAGAAATTGAAAAATCTTGATTCAAATTTCGATACTCCTGTGTAAAATAATGATTCTCTTTTCCAAGTACATACATGTAACCATTCATCGATAACTCATTTAACCAATTATATAAATACGTTGACTTCGTCTCTTTCATAGAGGTTACCATCATACTAATAAGAAAAAAAGTCGCTAGCACTGTAGTAATAACAAATAAAACTAACTTACGCATACTTGTAAACTTCATAAAAAAAAAGCCCCGATTCATACTATCACCTCTCTATTTCAAGTTATGTACAAGCCCTAGAGAATAGACCGTTAAAATTTCGGCTATATTGTTAATGAGGTGAAATGAATTGAAGCTATTAATAGGAATATTACCAATCGCTCTATCATTCATTTTTTATTTGTCCGCTAAGCATCCAAAAGTCTCTATTGTACTACATATTTCTGCGTACTTGGCACTGTATGTACTCGGTACAATTATTTCCATTAATATATACGATGTTTTAATACAAGATTTAGTTTTCATGACGAGCATTCATGGGATTTTACTGAATCCATTTTTCCTTATTGCAGGAGCGTATATAGGAACATACACGTTGTACCTACTTATGTCTCACATTATTATAAAAATAAAAAATGGAGTGTAATGAAATGCAACCAACATTTATCTGTCATACATGCAAAAAAAGAATTGTGAGAAAGAAAGATCTTATTACCGCCACATGGTACTTCCGCTTTTATTTATTTCACAGTGATTGTTTTAAACGACAGCAAGTGTTCCTCTCACGATTTATCCCAGTGAATACACTTTTCAATTTCTTTCTTATTATGTATGGACTTATTTTTGGCAGCATTCTTATGATTACAGAACCATCTATTATTTGGCTGATTTTCTTATTTCCCATTTTTTATCGGTTTCTTTCTTATTATTATGTGGAACGTTTTTTCTCTACATAACGTGCAGACTGACCTCTCGGAATACTTAAACATTCCCACTCATTTTCTTTTAACATCTTCCCAATGTAAATAATCTGACCAATATGCAATGCATAATGAGAAATTTGCCTTTCAATTGCTTGCATGACAGTATGTGCTTCACCGCGAATGTATACCGTCTTCAATAAGTGCTCCGGCGCTAAAGTATTCATCGTATTAAAAACATATTTCCATCCTTCTTGCCAAGCTATAAGGGCTTCTTCTTTTGAATGATAGCATCCCTCAAATTCACCATCTCGATTACGATCGGTTTTTTCACCATCAGACGTTAAAAAATCCGTCCATCTAGAACGCATATTACCGTGCAGATGCTTTATAATAATCGCTATACTATTTGTTTCTTCATGAGAATACCATTGTATTTGTTCATATGATAATTGAGAAAGTGCCCGTTCCCCTTGCTTCTTTGTTGCTTTAAAGTTCGAAATCGCACATTGTAAATATTCTCGTCCGATATCCATATTAGCCCCTACCTTCACCCTAGCTAATTTTCGTTCCATTTGGCAATTCCATATTAGGCTGAAGCAACACAACATCATCAGCTTCAGGAACGCCGCCAAGCACAAGCACTTCTGATTTGAATCCAGCTACACGCTTCGGTGGAAAGTTTACAACCGCAACGATTTGTTGACCGACTAAATCTTCTGGACTGTACCTTTTCGTAATTTGGGCACTTGACTGCTTTATCCCGATTTCTCCAAAATCTATTGCTAGTTTAATCGCTGGTACTCTCGCTTCTTTAAATTCCTCTGCATGTATTACAGTTCCAATTCTCAAATCCAAATTTAAAAAATCTTCAAAATTAGCCATTTATCATTCCCCCCAATTATTACTTAGACAAAATACAAAAATCCTCTTCAAAAAAAGAAAGGTGCCTAAGCACCTTTCTTTTGTAATTCACTTGATTCATTTGATTTATAGAAGAAGAAACCGAGAATCCCGCCAATACATGATGGAATTAACCATCCGATTCCTTCGTTATATAACGGTAACATTTGTAGTACATTAGAAATCGCGTCAATTTTAATTTTCGCACTTTCTAAACCGTTAAAGAAACTAATTAACAATGCACCTAAAATAGCTCCAATATAAATTGTATTACGCTTCCCAATCCACTTATGGAAATACGAAAGTACGATTAATACAATTGCAACTGGATAAATGATCATTAACACAGGTAATGTTACTGCGATTAATTGTGTTAAACCTAGGTTAGATACAATTAAACTAAATACACATACCATTGTTACAATCGTTTTATGCGAAAGTTTTGGGAATAAGTTTGTAAAGAAACCCGCACACGCAGATGTTAACCCAACAGAAGTTGTTAAACAAGCGAGTATAATAACAAGCCCTAATAAAATTTTACCACTCGTCCCATATAGCTCATTTACAACATTCGTTAAAATAAGACCACCGTTTTCTGAAATACCAAGTGATGTACTTGTTGAACCAAGATAAGCAAGTGATAAATAAATTAACGTTAAACCAAGTACAGCAATAATACCTGATACAACTGTTATTTTTGCAATTTGACTACTCTCTTTTATCCCTTTAGAGCGGATAACTTGTACAACGACAATTCCAAATACCAGAGCACTAATTGCATCCATCGTTAAATATCCTTGAATAAATCCACCAAAGAAAGCATTTTCTTTGTAAGCAGCTAACGGTGCAACTGGCTCTCCAATTGGATCAATAATTGCCTTTCCGACAATAACAGCGACAATTAATACCAATAGTGGCGTAAGAAACTTTCCAAACCAATCCACTAATTTAGATGGATTTAATGATAAATACCACGTTATTCCGAAGAAAACTATCGTAAAAAGAAATAGCATGTACCACTCTGAAACCATTGCCTCTGATAAAAACGGCTTCATACCCATTTCAAACGAAACAGCTCCAGTACGCGGAATCGCGAAAAATGGTCCAATTGCTAAATAACTAATCAATGGGAAAATAAACGCAAATATAGGGTGGACTCTAGAAGATAGCGCTTTCAAGTCCCCCTCTACAAACGCGACAGCTGTTACAGCTAGTAGGGGTAATCCGACTCCCGTTACAAGGAATCCTATTGTAGCAATCCAAACATTCTCTCCTGCTTGTTGACCTAAAACTGGCGGGAAAATTAAATTTCCTGCTCCTAAAAATAATGCAAATAGCATCAAACCAATTGCTACCGTATCACCTGGCCTTAAACGTCCCTTCATGCTCTTCATTTGCATAGCACTTTTTCATTGTTTATCTCTATATTTTACAATATGCTATGCATCCTCCTCTCTGCTCAAGATGATAAAATATGCCCCTTACAAAGCAGTGTCTTTCTCCATAATTTCTCCATTCCCCTTATTTTTACTCTAATCATTAATACAATTGTTATTTTTGAATTTTGAGTTTTTTGAATTTTTAAATCATTAGAGTGTTATTACGTGGAGTATAGTTGTCAGACCTCTTTGTTTTTATCACACATATAGTAACATATTTAGTTGCAAAATAAAAACATATTTTCAAATTGATTTTTTTGAAAATCGAAATTATCTACATTTTTTATTCTCTTACACAAA
Source organism: Bacillus sp. PSXD-155 (assembly GCF_049310765.1). Taxonomy (NCBI): domain Bacteria; kingdom Bacillati; phylum Bacillota; class Bacilli; order Caryophanales; family Bacillaceae; genus Bacillus; species Bacillus sp. PSXD-155. The sequence continues at coordinate 20,348 of NZ_JBMOWC010000067.1, forward strand.
TATTGTTATAATCTCACCTATTATCTTGTCGTTATTTTAAAATAACTTTACACACGTAACATAACAAAAGCCATCCAAGATAATTGAAGTGACCCCCGAAAGTTAGACAGGTCGTTTCATTAGGCAGCCTCTAGGGTATGAGCCCGGTATTGTACTGGGCTCATACCCTTTAATTTTGCCTTAATTCTTTTATGATTATAGTATTCTATATACTTTGCTAATTCTTGTTTGAAATGTGTTATACTTTCAAATTCTTTTCGATACAGAAATTCCGATTTCATGATACCGAAGAAATTTTCAATAACGGCATTGTCATAACAGTTTCCTTTGCGAGACATACTTTGAGTTATGCCACAATTCTTAAGAGAATGACGGTATTGTTTCATTTGATAGTGCCAACCTTGATCAGAGTGAATGAGGAGTTTATCCGGATCGGTTACACAATAAAGGGCTTGGTCCAACATCGTTGAAACAAGGGAATAGGTCGGTCTGGAACTAATTGTATACGTGATAATTTCACCATTAAATAAATCCAACATTGGTGATAGGTATAACTTCTCCCCAAATAACTTAAACTCCGTAATATCTGTAACCCACTTTTCATTTGGTTTTTCAGCTTGGAAGTTGCGATTTAAAATATTTGGCGCAATTTTCCCAACTGTCCCTTTGTAAGAGCGATATTTTTTCATACGAACCAGACATTTTAACCCTAATTCTTTCATAAGGCGATATACTTTTTTATGATTTACTTTGTGTCCACGATTCATAAGTTCATCACGAATACGACGATAACCATAACACCCATCGTGTTCATTATAAATAGCTTGAATCAGTTCTTTTACCTCCGCATTTGGATCAGGACGATTAAAATGTTTCATCCAGTAATAGTACGTACTACGTGGAATGTTTGCGAGTTGAAGTAACTCCTTGATAGGAAATTCATGCCTTAACTCGTAGATTACTTGCGCTTTGTCTTGTTTGGTGATTTTTCTTTGTTTTGAACTAAGGCATTCAACTTTTTTAAATATGCATTTTCCATACGTAAACGCTCATTTTCCGCTTGTAAGGCTTCGATTGATCCTTCATCTACTGGTTTTATTTTTTTATCTTTCATGGTTGGATGCCCCTTTTTCTTTGATTGTAGGGCATCCAATCCTCCTGTTTCATAAGCTATTTTCCATTTCCGAAGTGTTTCATAAGACGGTATATTGAAAAGTGCCGCTGTTTCTCTGATAGATGTCCCGTGTTCATTCATATAATAAAGTACATCTAGTTTATACTGGGCTGGGTAGAATGTATAGCACTTTTCAAAGGCCTTTTCACCTGAAGACTCATATCGTCTAATCCACTCACGAAGTACGCTAGGGTTAACTCCTATAGATTTAGCAATTATTTTTCCACTTTCTGTACCATCTAAATATCGTTTCACCGCTTGGATTTTTTCTTTTGAAGAAAATTTAGCCATAAAAAATGCACCTCCAATTGTTAGACTGTGTCTAACAATTGGGGTGCACTTCA
>NZ_JBMOWC010000068.1:0-19847 GCF_049310765.1 Bacillus sp. PSXD-155
TTGGTGTCTTTTCTTTATTTTTACAAGGACCTGCTCAATTAATTCTTAAAAACATAATAGGAAACATTGTTTTATTTATCCCATTTTCATTCATGCTATATATAAAATTCGTTAATAAATCCACCTCAAACATACCTATATGCATAGGAGTATGTTTGAGGTGGAACTCCTTCAAATACTAGTTCCTTTTATAAGCCGTTTTTTTGATGTAGATGACATTATTCTCAATACAATAGAATGAATTATTGGAACATATTTAGCAATATATATCAAAAAACAATATTAAGAAACCCCCTCCACCTTAAGGTAGAAGGGATCTTTTAATTTCTATTTCAAACTACCTAAAATTTCCGTCAAGATAACCCCAAGCGTATGTGCACCTGCATCTGGATATCCTAAACTTCTTTCACCAACTACCGCTCCTCTGCCGAATGATCTTTCAACGATAGATTATATGCCTTGAAGTGCTACTTGCAACATTTCAATTCAGATATACGACAGTAAAGAATACATCATCACGGTGTCAGCAAGCAAAAGTGTATTCTGCATTTCTGAAAACAGTAGATGGCAGATTATGACCTACTGAATCTGCTAAGAAAGAATATACAAGAACATCCTTAACATCCTCTTTATTTCCACTAATGATGACATCAAGAAAATCTTCTATTTGGAATTCTGGAGTAAATAACACAATCTTAGTTGTTCTGTTTGGTTCTAAAGAAACAAAAGTACGAGAGATTTCAACTAATTCATTTTGAGTTGGGAAAAAAGTGTTTCGACTTCTCTTAACAGTTACCGTCACATTACTAGTATGGCAACGCGAATCATTGTTTAGCATAATGTTGAGAGCAGTTGGAATAATCCCATTTTCAGAGACTGGAACTCGAAACACTCCAGTAGATTTATGGGCCATATAATCACATCCTTTCAAAATAAAATATATTTACAATATATTAGATGCAAAAAACGTTCATTTTGATATGGACAAATTACATGATTAATATATCTATAATAACCCTCGGTATTACTAAGCCAATGTTTTAAAAGATTAACAAATATCGCGAGAACCAATCGAATGTATATTAAAAGTAAAAAGAATACGTTGTCTAAAAGACCCCCTATTTTGAGCCAATAATGAGACATTATGTTAATCTTATATGTATAGCTGCACAAAATTGAGAAACTTAAGGAGACAGATAAATTTTATGAGAAAATTATCTATATTACTTACTTTCATTCTAGTATTAGTCAGTGTTACGGCTGCTTGCACACAAGATAAAACAGATAGTGCCGTTGAAAATGGTCCAATAGAAGAACCAACCGCAAAAAATGAAAATGAAGAATTAATAAATTTTGAAGAAAAAGAAGAGATGAGCCGCTTGGAACAAGGTATTTTATTAGTTGGTGAGAGTGTTAAGGGAGGCTATTACTTGATCGCTGTTCAAAGTGCATATTTAAATGCTAGCAACGATTCCGTCATTGTTAATGTCTCTGTAAAAAATGTACGAGGTCAAACGATTGGATTATCAGAATTAAAATATAACTTAAAAGATGAAAAAGACGGAAAGATCTATAAAGGAAAGGTGCTTGATCAAAACCCTTCTGATATACAAGTTAAACCAAATGAAACGGTAGAATTGAAAATAGCTTTTGAAGTACCACGTACCGCAGATGAATATATGTTTTATATTGAAAGCTCTTTAGACCCTCTACAAACATACTGGAAAATTGATAAGCTGCAATCACAAACAAACTAAATCTGAAATAAGAAAAAAGCAATGAAAAATTTGATATAGATACAAATGAATACTATATAAACGTAAGACCATCGATTTAATGAATCGTTGGTCTTTTTCAAAAAATGCCCCATTAAAAACTAAGAGATAAAAAAGAACTAATCTCTAGAAGAGATTAGCTCAATATATCCAAAGCTATTATGGTACATAGTTTTATGAGCAAACGTTATATAGTGTTGTATGGGATACATAACCTGTCATCCCTTTATATGTAACTTTTAACCACTGTTTAGAATTACTGTAATGACCTTGAACATATTCACCAGTTACCCATGTTCCAGTAATTTTCGTACCATCATTAAATGTATGTAAGACAGGTGAATCGACAGTATAACCACTGCGCATCTTTGCACCATATACACCTACCGTACCTCCCTTTGCACAAGCTGCTACTACATTTTCATTTTCAGTAGCATTCGTAGCCGCGAAAGCAGAGCCGTTAAATGTAAATAAAGTAAATATAAAAGCTGTTAGTACTGTACAAATAGATAAACGACGTAACAAAATAAATTCCCCCTTTTTTTATAATTTACTTCTTCACAAATGATTTTCTTAAATATTCTAACTATTTTCAATATATTAATGTTGAGAAATATTAGTTGTATTTTTGAAATAAGATTTTATCAAAAACAGTAACAAACTCATATTTTACTGAGAAAGAACCGAAAGAAGTCTTCTACATATCAACTATATAAAAATCCCTCCACCTTAAGGCAGAGGGACTTTCTAATTATTATTTCAAACTACCCGCAATCTCCGTAAAGATAACTCCAAGCGCATGTGCACCTGCATCAGGATATCCTAAACTTCTTTCGCCAACTGTACCAGCGCGGCCCATGCGAGCTACGATTTCTTTCGTGTACTCTGCGCCTTTAACGGCTGCTTCTGCACCTTTTTCAAAGGCAGTTTTCATGTCTTCTTTGTTTGAAGCGCTATCTAACCAAGAATCTACACATGGAGCAAGTGCGTCAACTAATGTTTTGTCACCAACTACCGCTCCTCTACCGAATGATCTTTCACCGATAGATTGTATGCCTTGCAGTGCTGCTTGCAACATTTCAGCGAATTCTTTCACTGTTAACTCACGCTTCTCGCCTGCTGCTTTACTAGCTGCGCGGAATGCACCGCCCCAAATTGGACCAGATGCGCCGCCGCAATGTTCCATAATAATCATCGAACAACCGTCAAGGAATGATCCGATCGTTACGTTTTCTTGTTCTACAATAGAATGCCACTCACGTTTTAATTGCTTAAATCCTTTTGCAACACTCATTCCGAAGTCACCGTCACCTGCATGTGTATCTAACTCACAGAACGGTACTTCATTTTTAATAATAATGTCGCTCATTTTATCAACGAGATAAATCATGTTGTTTAATGTGATAACATTATTTTTTATAACAGCGTGCTCTTCCGCTGTTTCTATTTCAAAAGAAACTTCCTTCTCTTCTGTCTCTTCAAGCACATTCACGTACTCAACACTTTCAACTGGACCGTCTACTTTAAACGCAGGTGTATTACATTCTTTTGATAGTAATGTTTTTAGCTCGTCATCTAACTTCATTACCGTTAAAGACATACCAGCCATATCAATACTTGTCATATAGTTACCGACGAATACTCTATTAATTTTAATGTTTCTAGCTGCTAGTTCTCTCGTAACGGCGTTGTTAAATAAGTAAAGTTCTTGCAGTGGTGTTCCGCCAAAACCGTTAACTAGAAGTGCGATTTCCTCGCCATCTTTTACTCCTAAATCTTTCATTAAATCATTTGTCATACGGTTAGCTAATTCATCAGCCGACAGCATTTTTTCACGCTTAATTCCTGGTTCGCCGTGAATACCTACGCCGTATTCCATTTCATCTTCCGCAAGTGTGAAAGTAGGTGATCCGCTCGCTGGAACTGTACAAGACGTTAACGCTAAACCGATTGTGCGCACGTTAGCCGCTGCTTTTTCTGCTACAGCTTTCACCGCTCCTAAATCCATACCTGCTTCCGCTGCTGCGCCGGCAATTTTATGAACTAAAATAACTCCCGCAACGCCGCGGCGTCCTACTGTATATAGGCTATCTTCTACCGCAATATCATCGTCCACTTTTACGTAGTCGACTTCAATTCCATCTTCCGTCGCTAAATGCGCACCGTTTTTGAAATTCATAATATCGCCGCTATAATTTTTAATAATTAATAACGTACCTTTTTTACTAGCTGTTTCTTTAATTGCTTGATATACCTGAATTTGTGAAGGTGACGCAAACACATCTCCGCACACTGCCGCATCTAACATTCCTTTTCCGACTAATCCTGCATGTGCCGGCTCATGGCCACTACCGCCGCCGCTAATTAATGTTACTTTATTTTCGTTCATTTCTTTCTTCTTAATGACTTTATATTTTTTCAAAAGCTCAAGCTCTGGGTGAGCCATAACCATTCCGTTGCACATTTCCATTACTAATGTTTCTGGTTTGTTTATAATCTTTTTCATTGTAGTTCTCCCTCAATTCCTTTAATATATTGTGATATATTTGAAATCTTCTTCTTACTACTCATGTTAAAATGAAAGCGTTTTATAGTAAACGGACAAAATGGACAATCTGTCTAAAGACACCGCTCTCATTTATAGATAGGATTTTTATATTAATAACATTCTAGGGATGATTCAGATGACCTCTTCTATAATTTCTAAAAAGATAATCGCGAACTCATTGAAGTATTTAATGGAAACAGAGTCGTTTCATAAAATATCAGTGAGCGATATTATGTTACACTGTCAAATGCGTAGGCAAACTTTTTATTATCATTTTAAAGATAAATTTGAACTATTAAGCTGGATTTATAGAGAAGAAACGAAAGAAAATATTATAGACTTTCTCGATTATGAAAAATGGGAAAACATTTTCGATTTATTATTTGATTACTTTTATGAAAATCAAAAATTTTACCGAAATGCTTTTAAAGTCATTGAGCAAAACTCGTTTAATCACTATTTATTTGAGCATACGAAAAACTTATATATGAAGATTATTGATGAATTATCTGTGAGCTGTGGATTCAGCCTTTCTGATGAGACCAAAAATACGATTGCCTCCTTTTATAGTCACGGCTTCGTTGGAACGATAAAAGATTGGATTGAAAGCAAGTGCGAAGTAGATCCATCCGTTATGTCTTCTCTTATGAAAAATATGATAAACAATCAATTACTACTATTACTTGAGCAATCAGCAAAGTAATTAAAGGGTGGCAAAAGCAATGAAAAAGATTATGAATGATGTACAAAATATCGTTCAAGATATGCTGCATGGCTTTTATTTTGAACATAACGACAAAGTAAATTACGATGAAACAAATAACATCATTTATGTAAAAGATATCGAAAAAATGAAGCAAGACGTCGCTATTGTAAGCGGCGGTGGTAGCGGACATGAACCTGCTGATATTGGTTATGTAGGAAAAGGTATGCTTACAGCGGCAGTAAACGGTAATATTTTCACTCCGCCTACAGTGGAACAAATTGCGGCGGCAACTCGCCTCATACCAAAAGATAAAAGTATACTATTCATCATCAAAAACTTTAAAGATGACGTAGAAAACTTTCTAGCAGCAAAGCAAATTGCTCAAGAAGAAGGAAGAAAAGTTGACCATATCATCGTAAATGACGATGTTTCAATTGAAGATGATGCTTCTTTTAATAAAAGAAGACGCGGCGTAGCTGGCACTGTTTTCGTCCAAAAAATATTAGGTGCGGCCGCTGAGAGTGGACATTCTTTAGAAGAACTAACAACAATCGGGCAAGCTGTCATCAAAAACTTACACACATTAGGAGTTGCCCTTTCCCCTGCCAACGATCCAGTAAAAGGAAAAGCTTCATTCACATTAAACGATGATGAAGTGTTTTATGGCGTCGGCATTCACGGAGAAAAAGGTTACCGTAAAGAAGCACTATCCTCTTCTGAAATATTAGCGATTGAACTGATGAACAAACTAAAAAGCATTTATCGCTGGAGAAAAGGAGATAACTTCGCTATCCTCATTAATGGACTCGGCGCAACTCCATTAATGGAACAATACATTTTTGCAAATGACATTCGCCGTTTATGTGAATTGGAAAGCTTACAAGTTACATTCGTAAAGGTTGGTACGCTGTTAACTTCTTTAGATATGAAGGGTGTTTCGCTCAGTTTGCTTAAGGTAGAGGATTTGGATTGGGTGAAGTGGTTGAAAGCGGATGTTAGAGTGGGTAATTGGTAAATAAAAATCATGATGATAAAAGCCTTTAACTATAACAAGTTAAAGGCTTTTTACAAATTGAACTATCGCACGAGCGTCCAAAAGAAATTCGTAATCACCTCACTGAATGATGACAGGTCTTCCAAATAAAGCTGGATGATAAATTAACATCGCCCCTACAAATGAACACACTAAACAAAAAACAGCCTCGTATTTTATAACTAGAGAAGAGTTGGTATCAAGCTTTTTCCCCTCTCTTCTTAATATCATTTTAAAAGCTCTATATAATAAATACCCAATAATCGCCCCGAGGGTATTCGTAAATAAATCATCAATATCTGTAATTCTATTATTTAGTAATTGATTTAACTCAATTGCCAATGAAAAAAAGAATCCTGCACATACGGTGTTTTTCATTTTTCTAAAGTGCGGCCAAATCACCGGTAATAAAAAACCTAACGGCATAAACAGTACAATGTTCAAAAGATATGTAGTACTACCTGCCGTATCAAATAGAGTCAAATTGATTTGACTTACACGAATCCACGTTTCATATCTACTTATATCCCATACAGTCGCGATTTGCGTCACCTTATACACTAGCGAAAGGTAGAATAGAAAAACATATACCCATAGAAAATGCCAGATAGATATATTTCTTTTCGCTTTAAAATAAAACCCAATTTGAAATAAAATACAAAACATAATTGTAAAAAAATAAGTATACAAATAACTAATTAAAACTTCTGTATGCATGTAGAATCCCCTAACTTTACATTTTCATCTATGACTTTGTCTTTTTTAGTCTCCTTCATGATGTAACTCATTTATAGGATAGGAAAAACTTTTAAAATAAAGAGTGGGGTAAACATAAAATTTTTCTTAAATCTTCAGTTGGGTTTTATTATTACTCTTCTTAGGCATCCGCCATTGATAGCTAGGCAACAACATGCTTAAACCTAACAATACTATCATTTTTGCACGTAATCCTCGTAGTACTTTAACCGATAAAGCATATATAAAATCATGTGACTCGTTTGTTCAGTTAAAACATGAAATTAAGAAATATATGACGTACTATAATCACTCTTGCTATTAATAGAATTTAAAGAAGATGACTCCTGTTTGCATACAGAAATCATCTTTTTTAGGTTGCCTAACTTTTTTTAGAATGTCCTTTACAAAGGATACAGATCAAGAGCACCTTATTCCTATTCGAGGAGATCAACTATACCTTCTTCCCTTAAAATCACACAAACCCATTTACAAATCTATAAAAGTAGATATAATATCCTTATGGAACCTTCATTAATTTATAAAGCATTGTCAAATGACACAAGATGTCAAATTTTATCATGGTTAAAAAATCCAGAAAACCATTTCGACGAAAAACCTTATTTAGAACAAGGGATTAATTTTCAGATTGGAGTGTGTGTAGGAGATATTCAGCTTAAAACTGGCTTAGCCCAATCGGTTATTTCTAGTTATTTATTAACTATGAAAAAGGCAGGACTACTAGACTCTGACCGAATTGGAAAATGGACATATTATCGTCGAAATGAAAAAACAATACAAGCGTTTTCTGAATACGTTCAAAATGAATTATAAAGTGAAAGCAAATAATCAACCTACCAATTGATTATTTGCTTTCACACATTCTGCTTTTATATAGCCGCCTAATACATTCTTTTTAAAACTTCGCTACCTATAAAAGCAAGAAACATAGAAAGGAGCATTTTTTTCAACACATCATATCTAGTTATTTAGATATCTGTTTTTGTGGTTAACATTACATAATTCTAATACTATTGACATCCAATCATGCTCATTTCTTTGTTAATAAATCGATTTCACTTTCAAAATAATAAGAAGAATGGAGAGTTTTACAAATGAAAAAAGTAAGTCCTTTACTTATTCTTACACTAGCAATAGGGGTGTTTGGAATTATTACTACCGAGATGGGTATTGTCGGTGTATTACCACAAATCACTCAGAAATTTGACATTTCAACTGCACAAGCAGGATTTTTAGTAAGTATATTCGCACTAGTCGTTGCTATTTCTGGTCCGTTTTTAATTCTGCTCGTCTCTAGTATTAATCGTAAAATAATTTTATTAATAGCAATCTTTGTTTTTGTTATTTCAAATATAATTTACGCTTATACAACACAATTTGAAATCATGCTTATTTTTCGTATTTTACCTGCAGCACTTCACCCACTCTTCTTTTCAATCGCTCTTGTAACTGCTGCTAAACTTGTCCCTCCTGAAAAGAGTGGTCAAGCGGTTACAAAAGTTTTCATGGGAATTACGGTTGGCTTTGCACTAGGTGTACCATTAACCTCTTACCTTGCAGATCAATTTTCATTAGAAGTTGCTTTCTTATTCGGAGCGTTTATTAACGCCCTTGCATTCATTGGAATACTAATCTCACTTCCTTCTATGCCCGTTAAAGAAAAAATGTCTTTCGGCAAACAAATTCGTATACTCGGCAAACCAAGATTATGGTTAAATATTTTAACTGTCACATTCCTTTTTGCAGCCATGTTTTCCGTATACAGCTACTTCGCCGAATACCTTGCAAAAGTAACTTCCATGAATGGATCGCTCATCAGTATCATGCTATTCATATTTGGTATAGTTATGATTTTAGGCAATCATTTATTTGGTAGTCTCTTGCAAAGAAGCATAGTAAATACAGTAATATCGTTCCCTATTTTATATTCTATTGTTTACATATTGGTTTATTATTTAGGTTCTTATCTTGTTCCAATGATTTTTATGGTATTCATTTGGGGAATCGTGCATGCTGGTGGATTAATTGTTGGTCAAACATGGTTAATAAGTGAAGCAAGAGAATCACCCGAATTTGGTAATAGCCTATTCGTTTCATTCTCAAATCTTGGAATTACTCTAGGAACAACTATTGGAGGCTGGTTCATTTCAAACTTAGGTATTCATCAACTTATTTGGAGTGGATTTATATTTACACTACTTTCATTTCTATTAATTATAATAAAACTAAAATTTTTCACTTCTAATAACCTAGCTTCATTATCAAGCTAGTACATTTTCAGTTCCAAACTGGATAAAAAACATTATACAGTGAAACTTTAATCAGCTCTCACCAATCGGGCGTTTATGGGCAGCCCGGCAAATAGCGGGATAAATTCTATATAAAATACTGGTTATTCTTCTTATAAGATTTTATAAACTATAAAGTATGACACTCAGAGCCTTTAGCTATAAATACAAGTTAAAGGCTTTTTATATAAAAACAGCTTTAAAAGGTGCTAATTTTATGGAACATCATCAAAATAGAATGCTAAAAAAAGGCTCCATTGCTGGAGCACTCAAAAAATAATATAACTAAACGAATTAAAACAAGGAACAGACAATTAAAATATACAAATAAAACATAAATAAATCTATATATATGTAATATTACATATAAAAACCCTATTTATCACTGCTATAATAAACTTACTCGATGATTGTTATATTATTCATAGGTTATACCTTCTTAACACCAATTTTACAAAGAAAAAAAGACATCTTAATTGATGTCTTTTTTCTTATATGATAACGACGCAATACAATTAAGATGATTCCAATCGGAAGAATGCACCTTAGGGTGTCTTTTTTTATTTTCCAAAGGACCTGCTCAATTATTGCGTAAAAAACATAAAGTAATTTGAATCCGTTAAAATACATGAGTGTACCCTTGTTTTCCCCTCTTATTAAAAGGAGGAACTATTATGGGTTTTGGTGGTAGTTGCGGCGAAGGCTGCGGTTTTGCTGGAGGATTTGCTTTATTAGTTGTACTGTTTATTTTATTAATCATCGTTGGAGCTTCTTGCTTCTGCTAAAAAACTATCAGAAAAGACACTCTTATATGGGTGTCTTTTCTTTATAATAAAGTGAAACTTTATTCCTCCGCATCCCTCATACTGTAATACCCCAAATTAATAATAACCAAGAAATACCCACCCATAATTCCAGCAGCGAATGTCCACATGAATTCATCGTGTTCAATTTCATACATAATAATCGCACCGAGTATTGCTGCTGCGAATCGATTTATCATTCCGAGCATCGGTGCTTTTTCTTTTTTTACAATGCTATCTCCGAACTTTTCAATACGCCTTCCTAAAATCCAGGCGCAGTACATACTCACCAAAAGGCCAATGCTTATCCCTACAAACTGGGCTGAAAAAGGTGTCAGCAACCATCCCAATAACATTACGCCTAGCAAACAATACATTTGTATGTTAAACGATTTTAGTGCCATACGAATCATGTTATTCTCCTTTATCTTTCTCATTGTAATTCCGTATCATCAATCCAATCTTCCAGGCTTCAAGCTTTCAGTTATATCTTTTTTAAAATGAGGGAATTTGATTTTGCTCACCATTAAATAAGCGAGTACGCATGTACCAAATGCCACGGAAACTGAATTCTTTAAAAAACATAAAATGAGGAGACACATTGCCGCGAATGGAATCGGCATCCCGATAAATGTCGGGAGTTTGCTTTGCTGTGTGTTAAATCTTGCAAGCCGAAGCATTCCGCAAATACTGTAAGCAAGTGTACATATCATCCCGATAGACTGCAAATCTTTTAAAGCGACACTATATGCAAGAATAGACGGTGCCACACCAAAAGTAACTAAATCCGCAAATGAGTCCAACTCTCCACCAATTTCCGAAACAGAATCAAGTTTCCGAGCAACCATGCCATCAAAAAAATCAAACAACATACCTGTAATAATAAAAACTGCTCCCAAATAAATATCGTGAACGAAAACAGCGTAAATAGCTAAAAGCCCACATATAAAATTTGCTATCGTAATCATATTTGGTATGAAACTCATAATGCACTTCTCCTCCTTTCTACTAATTGCTTCATCTACGTTCTTACTCATTACAATTAAGATCCTTCTGCTTTTCTTCCAATATCACTTTATTTATTTTCGTTAACGTATCCGTCATTTGCTCTAGGGCGTTTATATCGATTTTAGAAAAATATTTCTCAATTAATACATCATCTAACTCAGACAGCCGCTCTATATACTTACTACCGTTTGGACCAAGTGTAAGGAAATACTCCCGTTTATTAATAGGGTTTACTTGTTTTGAAATCATCTTCTGTTTCTCCAATTTCGATAAAACTTGGCTAACGGCACTTTTTGATACATTAAAAGTAGTCGCAATGTGATTTGCCGTCGTGTTTTCATTTAAATTAATATGAAATAGCATGCTCTCCTGCTGTCCTGTAAGACCGAACTCATCTTTTAACTCCTGGAATAGTAAAATGTAAAATTCATTATAAGCTCGGTTCATTTCATTAATTACTTCTTTATACGTTCTAGTCATAGCGTTATTCCTCCATGCTTTTATTTCGTTTTGTTCAATAGTTAAGTTTACTTAACTTAACTATAGTATACCGTTATGTTCGTGTAAAGGGAAATATAACTCTACACTTTATCAGTTGTGCTTTTAATGTATGTAAAACTTTCTCTCTCTCTTCATAATCTTCTACATCAGCTTCTTTCCAAATCTCAAGATTAGCCCCCTCCCCTTTCTCCAGTTATATTGCTGCAAGACCAATGTAAGACATAGCATCTAAATCTTCATCTATATCAAGCTCATCTAAACACTCTTCTAAAACAAGTTAAGTCACTGCTTCCTTCATCCAAATACCCAATTAATCGTTCTGAATAATCAAAAATAAAAACAATTAAATTCCATATAGACCCATTACTGGTTAAAATGTTATAATGGAATTACCCTACATAGTTACTCATAGCCAGACTGAGGAACTAGCGTCTTATTAAGTAATGGGCATAACTAAAATAAAAAAGACACTTTACGGTGTCTTTTTTATTTATATTCCTAGAAATTATCTCTTTTATAAACACACTCTATCAAACAGTAAAGGAGACAAATAGATGGAACATCCTGTTGCAAGAGAATTACGTTTTATACGGGTATGTCTTATCATTTTGATTATTGTCATTGCATTCTGGGACCGGGAGAAAACTGTGGAAATTACTGATCACGGTAGCGATCCTATTTTAAACACCAGCAATATGACCCAAGTGGGTTAGAATACATTTGCATACAAAGATGAATCGAATCAAATTAAAATATTTAAGTTTAATCCAGATACAAATGAAATAAAATTAATAAAAGAGTTTTATGCTAACGAATATTAATTACATGAATTAAATAATTCAAATCTGTAGAAGGCACTTTAAAGTGTCTTTTCTTTATGAACTACAAAGTATGAGGACCCAAGCCATTAGCTGCAATTACGACCAAGGCTTTTACTATATAAAAAATAAAACATAGTAAGAATAGAATACTCACTTAAATTATTTTTCACTTCACAAACTACACCCAAAAAGTTGGATAGCTTCTTTTACTACTCATATTATTAATGAATAAAGCAATAACTACAATAACAACGGAGCCAATTAAAACTGGTGTTACTAAATAACTCCAACTATTTGCCCCTAAAACAACGATAATCGGATCGGCACCTGCCGGAGGGTGTGTCGTTCTCGTTAACATCATAACGGCTATTGCCATCCCCACCGCTAAAGCAATTGTCCAATATTCATTCCCAAACAAATGATATATTGATAGACCAATGAAAGTTGAAATCAAATGTCCTCCAATAATATTACGCGGCTGAGATAATGGCGCATTCCAAACTCCAAACGCTAATACACAACTCGCACCAAATGGAGCCATTAATAATTCTGTAGAGGTTATGCTCGTTAAATATGTTAAGGTAAGAATTGTTAAAAATCCCCCTAGTAGTCCCGTTAAAGAGTCCTTTACATTTACTTGTAATGGGCTTCTTCCTTTCCCTTTCATTTTTGTAAAATATCGTACACTTATTGGTTGAGGATCTTTCTGCTTAGTTGCTGTTATATTATCCATCGTTCTCCTCCTTTATTTACCAACAATTATAACTCGACATAACTAACCTGTAAATATTAATTTAAGGGGTTAGTTTTAAAATACAAAAAAAGAATCAACTGTTATAAGTTGATTCTCTAAACTTCTTCAAATTTTCGATCCTGAAATTTTGCTACCTTTTTCCGGTTCCCACATATTTTCATAGAACACCATTTTCGTTTTCCACTCTTATCTATAAATAATAAAACACAGTCAGGATTTGAACACCTTTTAAGGGAAATAAGCTTATTTTCTGCTATTAACGTTAAAGCGTCAAATGCAATTAACGATGCGAGTACATCCTCGATTTCTCCAACTGGGATAGATACTAGCTGCTGTTCAATGATTTTATATGTAAATGGTGCCTTCTCAATTTGTTTTTCTAAATACGTAATAAAATCATTAGAAATTTCTTGCTGATCAGCAATTGCCTCAAACTGTTTTCTCAATACTTCTCTTACCTCTAATATGCTAGATGTAACTTGATCCATTCGCTTCTGAATTCCTATAAGTGTTTTTTCATTCCAAAAAGGAAGATTAACCTTTATTACATGTAGCCATTCTAATACATCTTCATCTGTTATTAATAAATCATAACGTTGTCCACGCCTAACTAGCTCTGTATTTACTAAATCTAATGAGGGATTTCCAGATATAAGCGGGAATTGTTTTATTTCCTGCATGTACTCATCACCTTCTCTTTAAACAATCATATTCCAGATTAATACAGAAGTGCAACTTTTTTATAAACTACAAAGTATGAAGATTAAAGCCTTTAGCCATAATTACGACTAAAGGCTTTTTGTATGTAAGTAAATGAAAAAGGAGCTACTTTTATGGAACATAATAAAAATGGAATTCTTGCTTTAATTGTTTTATTTTTAGGATTAGCATTTTTTGTAAGTGGAATGGTTTATCATTTATGGGGAACGGTTTAAAAATAAATAATAATTCATTTAAGAAAAAGTACTCGTATGAGTACTTTTTTAAATGTCATATAAAAACATTCTAAACTTACTTACATGCATACAATCATCAATTATAGTTATATAATTGGGAAGGTTGTAAATTATCAATCTATATCTATATTGATTAGGAAAGGAGCTAAAAATGTTAGAAATCATTTTTGTTGCTGTATTACTTTTATCTAGTATCATTCCCATCTTTATCAAACGGGGTTTGACGAAAAAAAACGGAGTCATTTTACTAATAAATTATGCATTATTACTTGCCACCATCATTGTAATTGGTGCAAATTGGCGTATGATTCCCGCCTATTTCTTATTGTTCGTTTTAACATTACAAGTTTTTTTGAAACCAAAAACTACAGCCGTTTCTAAAAAGTTAGTGATGAAAGTTTTAAAATGTTTAGGAATTATCGTAACTGCTATCGCAATGTTTACATTACCTTTACTTTTTCCGATCATAACACTCCCAGAGCCTACTGGAAAATATACAGTAGGAACGAAAGCTTTTCATTTAATTGATACAAATCGAAAAGAAACAACTGTACCAAATAATCATGGAAATCGTGAGTTAATGATACAAGTATACTATCCTGCCGAAAAGGGATCAGGGAATCCTTCTGCCTATTTTGAGAACATAAACGAGCTGGCTGAACAATTGGCAGTAACAAACGGTGCACCGTATATCGTAACGACACATTTAGGGCTAACAAAAACACACTCTTATCAAGATGCTAAGCCCCTTCAAGATAAAGAAAAATTCCCCCTCCTTTTATTCGGCCATGGGATGGGATTATATGGTCAACAAAATACATTCCAGTTAGAAGAGCTAGCTAGTCAAGGTTATGTAATCATTGCTCTTAACTTCACAGGATATGCAGCAACAACGATTTTCCCTAACGGAAACCGTGTAGACTCTATACCAATTGAAAATACACCTACGGCCTTAAATACCATAGTTCAAAAATGGGAACAGGATACTACTTTTGTTTTAAACGAAGTAATAGAAGGTAATTTCGATAAAGGTTTTAAAACTATTGCAGACTTAATTAACTATGACAAAATTGGAATGTTCGGTCACTCTTTTGGCGGAGCAACTTCCGCACAAATGTTAGTAAAGGATACGCGTATTAAAGCTGCAATTGATATGGATGGCGGATTGTTTGGCGATCCAATGCCTAAAGACGGTCCTCAGAAACCATTCATGTTGATGAATGCTGAGGCTACGATTCATTATATGAAAGAAGCTAAGAATCAAAAGACAACCGGAATCCAAAATGAACTATTGGAAATATCCTATTTAAGAAATAAAACGATTGAAAAACCGGGCGTGTACACAGTGGTAATTCCAAAAACAAACCATACTAGTTTTACAGATTTAGCAGCATTTTCACCTATTATTAATGAACCAGACGAAGATGTAGCCACAAACTACAAACTGATTAATAAACTAGTAACTAGCTTCTTCGATCAAAATTTAAAAGGCAAAAGCGAAAATCATTTAGAAGAAATTCAAAAACAACACCCTGAACTTCATCTCATTAAACACAAATAACTATTTTCCTAGTTATGTAACCCCTCTTTATGCTTGAGGGGTTTCCACTTTAACACAATTATAAAAAGGCCCCATTACTGGGGCTCTTAAAAAATAATAAGAATAAATGAATTAAAACAAATAACAGACAACTAAAATATATACGCTTAATATTATATAATCTATATATTTATGTAAAATTACATAAATATATAGATTATTATACGCTATACTAAAATAGGAGTCGACAATCGTTATTTTCTTCTTATTTTTAAAGCAATATGGATATACCTTCTTAACTCATTTGGATTGTACAAGCAAAAGAAGACATCTTACTAGATGTCTTCTTTTCTTATATTTTTATGAATTTCTTTGAGCAGATGCTCTCCAAGCACGAAAAGATGTTGGGTGTCCAGAATGAGCTCTTTGCTTTGCAGCAGCAACAGCTGGTTTTTCTTCAATAGTCTTTGGTTTTTCTTTCACAATTGCTGATTTTTCTTCAAGAGTATTCACAGCTGTTTGTATTTTTTCCAACTGCTCTTTTAAGGCTTGCTATTCAATCTTTAAATCCGTAAGTAAACGTAAAATCATCTCAGAATTAGCCATAAGATCCTCCTCCCCCCAATACACAGAATAAAATACAATATGTAGCAGACGAAATACCGGTGACAAAAATAAGGTCGTCAACTCTTTTTAACTTCCAAAGTTCTTTTATTTTTTTAAGGACCTGCTCCATTCACCCTTAAAAACATAAATTAAATTAAATCCATTAATAAATGGTCTTTATGGAAGGAGGAGTTAATATGGGCTATGGAGGTAGTTGTGGTGGAGGCTGTGGTTTCGGCGGCGGATTTGCCTTACTTGTTGTGCTCTTCATCTTATTAATCATCGTTGGCGCTAGCTGTTGGGGCGGCGGATTCGGCTGCTAAGGAGAGGCACTCTTGAGAGTGTCTTTTTTTTTGATATGTGACTCATATACATATTGCTCATAATTTCCGTTTTGGGGATAGTATAATATTAGCTCAGCATGTCAGCTTCCCCCTAATTATTAGTTGGTTCAAATCGATATAATTCTTTTAAATATAGGTTAAAACTATATTTCTCAATGAATAAAACAACTTAACATGGTAAAATAATATTTGGATGGGAGTCCAATATATTATTAAAATTAAGATGGTTCAAGTCGAAGGAAGGCACCTTAGGGTGTCTTTTCTTTATGAAAAATATCTACAACCTTTTCTTTATGACTTCTAACATCAACAAAGGGTGATACAAACTATTACATATGTTTGTACCACCCTTTATTGATGCGTTTAGACTTCACAGGTGCTGAAGTTTTAGACTTCTCCCTTAGTGTACCCATATTATTAGAACATCCTGTAATCTGTAGACAAAATGTAGCTAATAAAAAAAATATTAATAATTTCTTCAATAAATCCTCCTACATACATAAAACACCATATGTTACAAAACAAACATAACATCAACTCTTCATAAAAACAATATAATCCTTGGTCCTTAAGCTATCTCTTAACATAGGAGTACTTCTACATATTGATCAAGCTAAGATTTTAAAATATCCCCTACTTAAGGAATTTGTAAGTATCAAGTAAGAAAAACGAGAACTTTGTTTCGTATAATCAAAATATAAAGTGAAGGAAGAAAGATTATTTCTGGGATTAATATGCATGTGACAAGAGAAGAAATCTACGTTTTTTTAGAATAATAATATGAGTATGTCCAAGTTTTGGAGATTGCTTGCAAATATTTTTAAGTTTTCGCACCAGAACCCTAATTACCCTACCTGTTTTTTACCATCACATATTGGAGGTTAAAACATGAATAAAAAAAAGAAAATACAAAGATCAGCACTTACCTTTACCCTACTCTTTTCTTTAGGCGTTTCATCTTTCCCGCTTACAACAACTATTCACGCAGATACACGTGAGAAACAATCTGCTGAAAAGAAATTAATCTCTTTAACGGAGCGTACATCATTATTTTTTGAATATCTCCAGCAAGGTAAGTATGCAGAGGCACTACAGTTGACGTCTACTGCTTTTCAATCCAAGTTTACAGCAACCACATTACAAAACTGGTGGACACAAAGTGGCTGGAGCGGGATAAAAAGCATGGGAATCCCTGTGATAAAAGAACGAAACTTGGTCCATCAGACGGTAGAAATTCCAGCAGCTACCGAAGGAACTACCATACCACTACTCCTTAAATTCACACCTGGCGGGAAAGTAGATGAAATTGGAGAAAGGCCACCCGAGGAATCTTTTACCATCCCCCATCCTAGCTATGATCAACCTAACTCCTATCAAGAACGTGAAATCGTCATTGGAAATTCTACCTATCCGTTACCAGCGACATTAACAGTTCCGAAGCATAAGCGTGGTGAAAAGGTACCCGTCGTTGTTCTTGTGCATGGTGCTGGCATCCATGATCGCGATGCTACCTATTTGGGAACAAAAATCTTACGAGACATTGCGGTGGGCCTTTCATCCAACGGAATTGCAGTGTTGCGCTATGAAAAACGCACCTTAGAACATGCATTAAAGATGAGTGCAGAACCCGTTACGTTAGACCGTGATACTACAGATGATGCTATCTATGCAGCAAAATCAGCAGCGCAGCAGGAAGGCATTGATCCAAGTAATATTTTCATTCTTGGACATAGTCTAGGAGCCGGTACAATGCCACGTATACTGAGCAAAGCGCCTTCCTCACTTGTCCAAGGAAGTATCTTACTCGCACCACCTGCACGCCCTTTGACTGACATTGCCATTGATCAGTATGAATACCTTGGGGCGTCAAAGGAAGAAATCGATGAACTAAAAAGACAGGCTGCTTTTATTCAGGATCCTGCTTTCAATCCTGACCATCCTCCAGCTGGCTACAATTATGGGTCACCTCATTTTATGTATGATGTTTCTAGGTGGCGTCCAGTTGAAGAAACAAAATCACGAAAAGAGCCTTTACTCATTTTGCAAGGAGCACGCGATTATCAAGTAACAGTAAAAGATGAATATACAAAATGGCAGAAAGGACTTTCAAGCCGCGGGAATGTTCAGTTCAAAAAATACCCGAAATTGAATCATTTCTTCACGGAGGGTGACGGGGAATTAAGTCTTCCTAGTGAATACGAAATCCCTGCTAATGTTCCCGAGTACGTCATCCAGGACATTATTACATGGGTTAACGAGACAAAAAAATAAGAAAACATCAAAAGCCTTCATGCAATCATTATTGCGTGAAGGCTTTTTAAAACTAGTGATTTAGAGATAGCTATTATAATCAATTAATAAAAATGTATACATAGGTAAATAAAGAAGAATGGTGATTAATTAAAATGCCGTGTCCACTGCTTTTTTATTTAACAAAAAAAAGAACCTGCAAACCCGCAGATTCTCTTGATAATGATTTATATAAGTAAGACCTGAAAATATAATACAATAATTCAAAAATGAGTTCAAGTAAATAAAAAGAACCCGCTGGAGTTCGGGTCCTTTCAAAAGTGATGATGTTTTCTCGGCTTAGGAACTGAGAAAATACAAAAATATAATACATCGAGATTTAGAGAATTTCAATACCTAAATTAAAAATTGCCTTGGGGTGGATGAACATGGATAGGTAGCCAATCCACTGCTTTTTTTATTTCGCATAGGAAAAAGGAACCTGTAATGAATCCTTTTCACAATGCTACTTTATACTTATTGATTTTCCTCTTTACATCCATAAAAGCTAGTAATGCTGCAATAGCGCAAAGACCTTTAAACCAAAGGAATTCAGAAGAAAATAGTCCACCAAAGAAAGCGACCGAGTGTACAAAACAAGTAATACCAAATAGCCAAAGCATGAACTTTAATTCCTTTGAGGAATACTTATAGTTTTTAAATCTTTCCCACATATGTATCAACTTCTATTGTCCTGATGTTCTGTAGTTTTTCTTGATAATATCTCGCATATTTAAGACAAAGAATAGAAAGAAAACCAAGGCTATGATACCGTTAACCCAGTAGTATGTATGTCCTGTTGTGAATCCAGTATAGAAAGAAAAGGAATTCCAAACTAAAAGGATTGTTGAACAGATAGTAGAGATCAATAATGAACTAAAACTTCTCATGATTTTTACCTCAATTCAAATTTTCAGAACTTTTTGTATAATTATATAAAAGAGGAGTTAGACAAATTACTTCCTACAATATGAGTAAAGTGATAAATTGTATTTGTTATATAATGAAAACAAGCCATATGTAAGATGGTTTCCCCGTTACGATTAATGAGATAGTTTGATTCACCTTTTATACATTATCTGAAAAAGAACTTGTAGTGATTACTAGCTGTTCTTATTG
>NZ_JBMOWC010000069.1:0-19556 GCF_049310765.1 Bacillus sp. PSXD-155
AATAAAAAAATGATAGTTCCTTAAAATAAAAAATACGCTATTTTCATATGAGATGAATTGCAATTATTTGTATAAGGGATTCAAAAAAATTTTTTCGTTGTATATATTTCTCCAAATTAATTATTTAGCTATTTAAAAGTATCGAAAGATGTGTGCACACTAATGTATATTTTTTGGATGTCAATAAAAGTATTATGTCAACAATATGAACTGTCACAAATCTTTATATATTATTGTGATTGATATCACATCACTTTTTTTCAATGGGTATTATGCTTAAGGTGTAATGAATGATTGGGAGAGGGTGGGATGATATGTTTTGTTATCAATGTGAACAAACGCCAACAGGCGGATGTAAAGTAATGGGTGTTTGTGGCAAGAATGAAACGATTGCGAGTTTACAAGATACGATTGTGTTTGGGCTAAAAGGAATTGCAGCTTATCGCACACATGCTGCTCAGCTAGGGTATACGGATGCATTTGTAGATGCTACAACACAAGAAGCTTTATATATGACATTAACAAATTCTAACTTTAACGAACAAGAGCATATTGATATGGCTATGAAAGTTGGGAAATCAGCTTTAAGGGTGATGGAGTTATTGGATGAGGCACATACGAATCATTTTGGTGTGCCAGAGCCTGTACAAATTACACAAAATCGTGTAGAAGGTAAAGCAATTGTAGTTACGGGCCATAATTTATTTGCATTAGAAGAACTATTAAAGCAAACAGAAGGAAAAGACATTAATATTTATACGCATTCTGAAATGCTACCAGCACACGGATACCCGCAGCTGAAAAAATATAAACATTTAAAAGGAAACATCGGTAAGGCATGGTATGATCAAAGACGCCTTTTTGAAAAATTTACTGGTGCCATATTAGCTACAACGAACTGTGTTATGCCAATTAAAGGCTCGTACTCTGATCGATTCTTTTCATATGACATTGCAGGTTTAGAAGGTGTACAAAAAATTGAAAATGATGATTTTACACCATTGATTCAAAAAGCACTAGAACTTCCAGAAGTACATATGGAGTCGGATGAACAGTTAGTGACAGGGTTTCATCATAATACAGTATTATCATTAGCTCCAGAAATTATTGATGCAGTAAAAGAGGGGAAGATAAAGCGTTTCTTTGTTATCGCCGGTTGTGATGCACCGGGAAAAGGCGGAGAATATTATCGTGAATTAGCAACGTCACTTCCGCCAGAAACGGTTATTTTAACAACTTCTTGCGGGAAATTCCGCTTTAATGATGTGGATTACGGTGTTGTACCTGGTACGGAAATTCCGCGTTACATTGATTTAGGACAGTGCAATAATTCAATTTCTACAGTGAAAATAGCGGCTGCTTTAGCTGATGCTTTTCAATGTGAAGTGAATGAATTGCCAGTAAGTATTGTACTATCATGGTTTGAACAAAAAGCGGTTGCCATTTTACTAGGGCTATTTAGTCTTGGGATTCAAGATATTCGCATCGGTCCAAAGGCTCCTGAATTTATTTCACCTGGCGTGCTTGATGTATTACAAGAAACATTTGGTTTAAAACTAATTACAAATGCAGCAGAAGATATGGCTATGATGTTATCGTAACGGAAAAGATGTTTTCACTTAATTGTGGCTTAATAAATCATTTGTATGTGTGTGTAAACGTACATACAAATGATTATTAATAAAGAAAATCTGCTATATCTACAAATTTTATAATTTTATAAAGCTTTTAAAGGATAACACCACATGCCCATCACCTTAAGATTTTAAGTATCCCCAAAACGAAATTTCTACATGAATATCTATAATTTTACCTCGTTTTCATTTGATTTGAAAATAAGCTTTCTATTTTTAAAAACCAACGATACCACCTCAAATTATAGGAATAAAATCCATTCATTTATTAGGAAAATGGATTGAAAATAATAAGGTAGACTAAAAAATAAAATATTATTTATGATAATCATTCTTTTATAAAATTTAAATTGGAAATAGCCCTACTCATTTTGATTGCGCATTTTCAAAATGGAGGGGCTTTTTTTACTGTAAAATCAATAACTGCAGCTTATTTTTGTTGAAAAAATTCTCATTCTTATTTTGAAAGTGATATGGGTACATTTACATGCACATCAATCTTTTATTATGAAGTGGCCGCCCTTGAATATATTGTTTTTTATTGACAGACATAAAAATGATTTGTTTGCTGTGTTGATAATTTGTAGACGTTATAATAAAATGTTTATGTATATGTAAACTTAATTTATTTTTGTTTGGATTTATTAGGAGGTTAGGTAGTGTTAATAACAATAAAATAATGGATGTATCACCTGTAAAAAGAATGAAACTAATACGGAGAAGATGATTTCGTTAAAAATTCGAAAAATAAGCGTTATTAGCTCTTGAAGAAAAATTACAAGCATATGGAAAATAGGGTTATACAAAAAGTCCTAAAGGGGGGACGGAATTATGGAGAAAAGAAAGTATTCAGTAACACCACAAGATCGAATGAATTATGTATTAGGTCTTTATTCTGCAGATCAACAAATTAATGCAGTTCTTTATTTTCCTGTAGGTATATCCAAGGAAATACTTGAAGAATCAGTAAGGATAACGTTGCAATTGCAACCAGTTTTGAACAGCCGGTTTGTAGAAAATGATATTCCTTACTGGGAGGAACATTCATCTGACACTAACTCATCTATTTGCTTTTTTGCAGAAGGAAATAATCAAGAACTTGAAATAATGGCAATAGATTTTATTAAGGAACCTGGTGATCGTATTCAGGGGCCTATGGTTCAAACGAAATTATTACGGGGCACTACAATAGATATGTTAGTTGTGAAATTGTCTCATCTATGTTCAGATGGTGCAGGAGTCAAGGAATATATAAAATTGCTTGGAACAATATATACTCACCTTTCATTGGGACGGTCTAAGAAGCAAATTATAAAGGAATTTGATGAGGGAAATGAGAGTTGTCGAGATCAATCACATGTATTCAAATACGCTGGAATATCGGACATAAAAAGTGCGTATCGTCCTAACCAAGAACAACAGGCATCGTTATGGTCTTTTCCATCTCAACCTAACAAAAATAAATTTCCCCAAATGTCCGTACGGCGATTGAGCCATAAGCAAACTCTACGTTTAACCCAATGGACAAAAGCACAACAGGTTACCTTGAATGATGTAATCATGACTGCTTACTTCCGAGTTTTATCACATTTCACTGTGTATGCAGAACCTCGCACTGCAGAAAAAATGATTGGTTTGACAATTGATTTACGTCGATATCTGCCTAATAATACAACTGGTGCTATTTGCAACTTATCCGGTATGGAAATGCCAGTGATTAAAATGGAAGACGATGAAACATTTAAGCAGACTCTTGTTCGAGTTAAACAATCAATGGATAAAATAAAGTCTCAAAATCCAGGTCTTTCTTCAGCAGCAGGAATGGAGTTACTGGCAGAAATGAAGCTATCTACAGTGAAGGAAATGTATAATCAGCAATATGAACAGGCTGTACAGATGGGGATGGCGTTGCCATTACTGACAAATTTGGGAGTGATTGCTGAGGAACCTATTCAGTTTGGTCAAATTCAAGCTGAGGACGGGTATATGGCATCACCTATTATGTATGCACCATTCTTTTCAATGGGAGCAAGCTCTTATAATGGAAGGCTTACATTTACGATCGGTTATCATGCGCCGGATACATCAAAAGAAAAGGTAGAAAAATTTTTAGATAGTGTTGCTAATCAACTATCAGAAATAAAATAAAAGAGAATATAGAGAACAGATTTCTAACAGAATTGTATTTTAGGGGCTCGTATCATGTACGGATAATCTCTGGAAATTTTCTCTGACCGCACTTGCCTTTATGCTTTATATGCAATGGGAATCGTAGTGAGAAACAATTTGTATCGTGAAAAAACAAGATATATCGGTATAAAAACAATAAAACAGAGCTGATTTAAATTACACTTTGAATCAGTTCTGTTTTGCTAGTGTGATGGTCCTTACAACAAAAAAGTAGGCTGTATCCGGTTAGGGTAAAGCGGATTTTTAATTTTTTTGAAAATAAAGTTGACATCCATAACTACTTAGTCATACAATGTAGATGTAATAAGTGATACTGAATAGTTCGGATTCACAAAAACTGTTCAGTAAAAAATTCGCCTTAGTACTCTGTGATACTGAATATAAGTCAGACAGAATAGGGGGTAAAGGAGGATCAGGACATGGAAAATTTAACTGAAATGCTGAAAGGTTCACTGGAAGGCTGTGTACTGGAAATCATTAGTCGCCGTGAAACGTATGGCTATGAGATTACCCGCCACCTGAATGATCTTGGGTTTACCGAAGTTGTGGAAGGTACGGTGTATACCATCCTCGTACGATTAGAGAAGAAAAAGCTTGTGAATATTGAAAAGAAACCATCAGATATGGGACCGCCTCGTAAGTTTTATTCATTAAATGAAGAAGGCCGCCAGGAGCTTGAATTGTTTTGGGAAAAATGGGATTTTGTATCGTCAAAAATTAACGTCTTGAAGTCAAAATAGGTTCATAAGATAAAATGTTCCGGCCGATACTTTGGAAATTTCTTGTTCGGTTTTATAAAAAAGGAGGAAAATAAGATGTTAGAAATGTTCAAAAAGTTAATTGGTGATAAAAAAGAGTACAAAATGATGATGGCACGAGTTGAGGCTCTGCCAGAGGACTACCAATTTGTATTTAAGAAAATTCAAAACTACATGTGGAATTTTTCAGCGGGTAACGGGATGGATATGTTACACATACAGTATGAATTAATCGATTTGTTCGAAGCGGGTGCAGCGGAAGGAAGACAAGTGCTTGACATTACTGGGGATGACGTGGCTTCCTTTGCTGACGAACTAGTGGCAAATGCTAAAACTTACGTCTCCAAGTATCGTGAAGATTTGAATGAAAGTATTATGAAGAAATTGAGAAAAAAATAAATGGAATAATTAGTACCGACTGATTAGCTGGTTACACATATGAATTGCCATCATAGCTATTCAGTTATATTTTTAACTCGGTACTAAGTAATACAGAATATCAGTGATACTAAATAGATAGAGGTAAATAAATAGTCTTCGCAAAACATTTTTATAGGGAGGAAAAAAGTATGAGTCATGCAGCGATTTCTGTAAAAGGCTTGAAAAAATCCTTTAAAGACAAGGAAGTTTTAAAAGGGGTAGATTTTGAGGTGCAGCGTGGAGAAATTTTCGCGCTGCTAGGCTCAAATGGAGCGGGAAAGACGACAACGGTCAACATCCTTTCGACACTAATGAAGCAAGATAGCGGTGAAGTAAGTATTTGTGGATTTGATGTACAGAGTCAATCAGATCATGTTCGTCAAAGTATCAGTTTGACAGGGCAGTTCGCAGCTTTAGACGGTATGCTGACTGGGAGGGAAAACTTGATAATGATCGCCAAATTACGTGGTGTTTCCAATCCCGCTCAAGTTGCTGACAATCTACTTGCAAGATTTAGCCTGACTGATGCGGCAAACCAAAGGGCAGATCAGTATTCAGGCGGGATGAAGCGCCGGCTTGATATCGCGATGAGTTTGATTGGGGCGCCAGCAGTTATTTTTCTTGACGAACCAACGACTGGACTTGATCCTGAAGCGCGAATCGAAGTGTGGGATACAGTCAAGGAACTTGCTGGTAGCGGTACAACTATTTTGCTTACGACTCAGTACTTGGAGGAAGCAGAACAACTGGCAGACCGTATCGCTATTTTGCATGGCGGAAAAATTATTACGACAGGTACTCTTGCTGAACTAAAAGAGATGTTCCCGCCAGCAAAAGTGGAGTATATCGAGAAGCAACCGACATTGGAAGAAATATTCCTTGCAATCATTGGCAAAAAGGAGGAGATGTAAATGAAAAGTAAAACAGGTGTATTACTAGGTCGTTTAATGCGTAACATTATGCGCAGTCCGGATACAATTATTACAGTAGCGATTACACCGATTATGATGATGCTATTATTTGTCTACGTGTTTGGCGGCGCAATAAAAACTGGAACGGAAAACTACGTTAATTATTTATTGCCGGGAATTTTGCTAATGGCTATCGCATCTGGTGTAGCTTACACTTCCGTGCGACTCTTTACGGATGTAAAGAGTGGGCTGATGGCACGTTTCATTACGATGCCTATTAAGCGCTCATCGATATTGTGGGCTCACGTTCTAACCTCTCTGGTTGCTAATGTACTTACTATCGTGGTGGTTATTCTTGTTGCACTCTTAATGGGTTTCCGTTCCAGTGCTAATATTCTAGATTGGCTCGCGGTAGCTGGGATACTTGGGATGTTTACGCTGGCGCTAACATGGCTAGCTATCATTCCAGGATTGAAAGCGAGGTCTATGGAAGGGGCGACTGCTTACTCGTACCCGCTAGTTTTTCTTCCATTTATTAGTTCGGCCTTTGTGCCTACCGAAACGATGCCAAAAATTGTTCGTGCGTTTGCAGAGAATCAGCCTGTAACTTCAATCGTGAATGCGATTCGTGCTCTTTTATATGAAGGAACTGTTGGAAACGATATTTGGATTGCGCTCGCTTGGTGCGTAGGTATAATGGTCATCTCTTACTTTTTCGCCAGTAAAGCATTTAAACGTCAGTTAGGGTAAGAAACGTGATAAACGAAACCTTCAGGAATAATATATATTTAGAAAAGCACGGGAGATTTTTCGTGCTTTTATTATTTATCATGCTCTCATTGTAGTAAATGAAATGGTATTTAAAAATAGGATAATTATCCAGTGATAAAGCTTAATATTTGAGGCTCACTGCTTATGGAATGTATAAGCACACTCGTTTTTGTAAATCTGCTAATACTTCATCGGGTATTTCTTTGATTTTAATATCCTTCCCTAGAAAAAGCAGCCAATTTATTATTTCCGTCACTTCATCGGGATTGTTAACATTGATAAAAGTTTTTAAAATGGCTGTGGATTGGTAAGGATTAGTATAAGATATTGAAATTTTTAAAGGATGGTATTTTTTGAACTGGGCAATTGCTGTCGGACCAAGTTCAAATACAAGGTTAATTGCTTCGTCCTTCTTACTTAGTTTTTCTAAAATCTTTTTCTTATTTAGCCTTTTGTTCGTCGTGTATGGTTCAATATTAATGAGATCATCGACAGGAAACATCATCTTCTTTTCTTTTTTTAAGTCAAACCCTTCAATGATCCAATGGCTTTTTTCTTGATAAAGGTGCAATAGATAAATTGGATAAGACTTGATTTCTTCATCTTCTTTCATAGTAATCAATAAATGGTTATCCAAAAGAAGGATTTGAATGAGTTTTTCTAACATAGGATGGGGGAGATCAGAAAGCTCAAGTAGATCGGGATTATGAGGGTTAGTCCCTTGGAAAAGCAAGAGTTGATTTAAAAGAACGAGATCATCTTGCTGGGTTTCTGAGATGAGTCCTAGTAGTTTTTCGGCTAAAGATTGACGACTCTTTAGGTAGGGAAGTTGTTGATTCCTCGTAGCCATAAAGGCAATAAAAAGAGCTTTCACTTCATTATCAGTAAAGCGAACAACGGGCAGGATAGAATTATGCATAACAAAATATCCCCCGGTCCTCCCAACTTCAGCGACAAGTGGCATTCCCATAGCTTCAATTTCTCTAATGTCTCTAATAGCCGTCGACCGTGATATGTTAAATTCTTGTATAATTTCAGAAATTGTAAAGTGAGAGCGGTTGTTGATATACCGCATAATTGTATTAATCCGTTCAACTTTTTTCATTTTAGTCTCCTAAACAGTATCATTTTTTGACATGGTTTAAAGGTATTATAAACGTATCAGATGAAAAGATAAATCGTTTGATTAATAAAAAAAGAGGCAGGTTTTGCATATGAAAAATTATACTATAGAAGAAAAAGATAGCTTTATTGTGTTAGGTATTGGAACTGAAATTAAGAGTGAATACACAGACTTTGCTGGAATAAATAAAGAAAAGGAAGACTTTTGGTCGGCTGTTAAAGAAGATGGAAGGCTGGACACTTTAAAAGCTTTAGCGACAAATGAATACATTTTTTCTGTGAGCGAAGCGGTGAATAACAAAATGATGTATTATGCGGGTGTCATGACAGAAGCACAAATAGAAGAAGAATCTAGAGTGATTCAGTTTCCTAAGGGAGAATACTTAGTAGTAAAAGGGGAAGACAAAACAGCTGAAGAGTTAAGTAATAAGTTGACTGGCATCGCCTTCGGTCAAGCTTTACCAGAAGCAAAGGATTTTGCCTATGTTGGTGGACCGAATACAACGGTTGAGATGGGGCAGAGAAATGGCTTAGTATTTGGTGAAATGTGGATTCCTGTTGTTAGGAAGTAAAGTGATAAAAGGTGCGAATCTGGAAAGTAGAGGCTAACGATCTTGGATTGTTGGCCTTTTTAACATGAATATAATATTCATGTGCTGCTACACAGTATGTTCTGATAAAATGGAATAAAAGGGAATTGTTGTAAGGTGGTGGCAGATTGAATAAAAAAAGATTATTTGAGCTATTCATAGTAACGTTTGTTTTTCTATTCCTTCATGTAAGTACATTTACTAATGAAAAATTTAACGATAAATTGGGATCTTTTACTTTCATTGTGCTACTTCTTATGCTTTCTATTTACACTGCATTTATAGAAAAGTATTTTGATGATATACAAAAGTGGATTCGAAATATTACATGTTGCTTTGCTTTATTCGTAGTGGTTTTAGTAGCTCTATGGATAGGTTATTTTTAGTCCTTACTTAAGAGAATGAGAAATATGTGATTACACTACATTCGATCCGATACTATTACTTAGCTGCATCGGTTTATATTAATTTTTTCTCTCCTCAATCATGATAAAATGTACAATAGGAAATTTTATGTAACATAAAGAAGGAAGGTTTATGGTGAGCCTGAGTACTTTGCTAGCTTTTGCGCTTGTTTCACTTAGTATGGTTTGTTCACCTGAGCCTATTTTGATTTATCTTATTTCTCATTCCATTACGTAGGGGCGTATGGCAGGATTTATTTTTTTATTGAGCATCATGCTTGGATTTGTAATTCATATAAATGAAGCAACTTTAGTATTCACTCAAAAATCCATTGTCTATGAAACAACTAGATTTGTAAACGGCTTTAATAGAAAGATGTCTATTGTATTTTTTGCGGCAAGATTAAATAGCTTTTTTGTTACTTTACAATAAAGTATACTTAATATCAGTAATTCATGTAATTAGGGGTGGTTTCTATATTTAGAGAAAATACAAAAAGGATACTTCTGTCATTAGTAACAAATCCAATACTAATAATTGTATACGGGATTTTTTGTTATGAGTTGGCCTTATACTGTAAGTACGGAAGAATGAATTATAATATTTACATTTTGTTATTATGTATAGTACTTTTTATATCCATAACTACATTTACTACAATGAGGGTGATAAAAAATAGAGAATATGAATCTAAAAAATTAACAAATTCAATAGCATGGAGATCCATTTCTATTATCATTATTGTTGCAATTACATCATTTTATGGGATGCAGATTTATAAAAGTGCAATAAATTACAATGGTAAATTGGCATGGTTTATAGAAAAGTTAAAACATGAAAGGTCAGTTAAACTTAAACATAATAATATATATAAGTCTGGAGTAGAAGGTATTTTTGAAGATATAAATAAAAAATATCCTTTGCCAAAGAAATTGTATATGGCAACTGATTTTGATCTTACATTTCATTCAGATGGAACAATCACAGCGTTTGATACATTTGTTTATGGGAAAAATGATGATGGGAAAGAAGAAACTTATTTAATCTCTTATAATAAGAAGAAGTCAGAAGATATTACTATAATACGAGACGGATACGCAAAGCCTGATTATAATGATGATAAATTAGTAGAACCTTTAATTGAAACGGTTAAGGCGATTCCAGTTAAGCAAACGGTTAGAAAATGGAATGAAAGTAAGTATGGGTTGATTTATTATGGAAAAAGAAATTGGGGATCCAATACAGAGGGAATTATTAATATTACTGAGGATGGTAAGGGGCAGAGTCTTAAAAAAGCAGCTTCTGATATCATTGGATATACTGTATCTATATTTGTCCCTGGAAAAAAGCAAGAGCTAGTCCCTGCTAGATATAATTTAATAAGTGACGCAAGTTGGAGTAAATCAAAGACGCCTCCAAAAGAAGATATGCTTAAAGAGAAGAAACAACAAGATTTAAAGAATGAAAAAGAACAGTTTTTCCTATCGAAAGAAGTTGGTTATAAACTAAATATGACAGATAAAGCATTAGGGAGCGCCTTTTATTCATTAAGCAAGACTAGTGATGAAGGGAAAACATGGGAGGTTATCAATCCAGACCCATTTAATGGGGGGATTGGTAGTGTATCAGGAATCACTTTTATAAATGATAAACTTGGGTTTTTAGGAGCAATTAGGCCTTCTGGTAATGAAGGAGAGTTATATCGCACAGATGATGGGGGGGTATCTTTCAAAAAGGTAGAATATCCGCCGCATGAAGTGAAATTAGATCATACACAGTCCACAATAAGTCCTTTTGATTCACCTAGTATGCCATATGAGAAAGATGGGGTTTTTAATATGTTAGTTGGACAAGGGGCAGATGGAGACTACAATGGCGATAGTAGTGCACTTTATCAATCAAAAGATAACGGAGAGACATGGGAATTTGTAGAAGAAGTGAAAAAGAAATAATCAGAATGTTTTTTTGAAAAATAAGGTAACTACTCAGCTATACATTTTATTTAGAAGTTTGGTAAGGGGTATAATTCCAGCCATGAAGATAAAAATGGACCTATACCTCGCTGCCTTTCTTTGTTTTATTTCTTATGCTTACTATCAACGCTATATTTATAGAAAGGTATTTTGGTGATATACAAAAATGGATTCGAAATATCACATGTTGTTTTGCTTTATTTGTAGTGGTTTTAGTAGCTCTATGGATAGGGTACTCTTAGATCCTTACTTAAGAGAATGAGAAGTATGTGATTACAATACATTCGATCCGATAATATTACTTAGCTGCATCGTTTTATATTAATCTTTTCTCTCCTCAATCATGATAAAATGTACAATAGGAAATTTTATGTAAAATAAAGGGGGGAAGGTTTATGGTCAGTTTGAGTACATTGGTAGCTTTTGCAATTGTTTCGCTTAGCATGGTTTGTTCACCTGGGCCTAATATGATTTACCTCATTTCCCGTTCCATTACGCAAGGACGTATGGCGGGATTTATTTCTTTATTGGGCATCATGCTCGGATTTGTAATCTATATAATCGCAACTATGTTTGGACTTACAGTTCTATTCGTTGCTGTTCCCGCTGTATATGAAGCAGTAAAGTGGGCAGGTGCTGCTTACTTGCTCTGGCTCGCCTGGAATTCGATTAAACCGGGTGCTACATCTATTATGGAACCTCGTATGATTTCTAATGAGCCACCAAGGAAATTATTTCTGATGGGACTCATGACGAATCTTCTGAATCCAAAGATTGCTATTTTGTATGTATCACTTCTACCTCAATTTGAAGATCCAGAGAAGGGATCGTTGCTTTTTCAAGGTGCAGTTTTGGGGCTTACGCAAATCACTGTTAGCTTTATAGTTAACCTTGTAATTGTATGTACAGCAAGTAAAATTGCAAAATGGTTTGGCACACGCCCGACGTGGTTACGAGTGCAGCGTTGGCTTATGGCAAGTGTTTTAACGGGGCTTGCTGTACGTCTTGCTTTTGAACGTCGACAGTAAGAGCCTCTTTACCGTCAGTTTCTATAATATAACCTAATAAATATTAATATAATTTATGTATAGTAGATATTTACCTTATAAAATAAGGGGGAATATTATGACTGAGACAAACGAATCTTCAGGAGTTAATTTGAAAAAAGATGTGAAGTTTTCTATTATAATTCCTGCGCATAATGAAGAAAAGTACATTAGAAAATGTTTAGATTCAATTGCAAAGGCATCAGAGGCATATAAAGAGCAAACGGAAGTTATAGTTGTTTTAAATCGTTGCACAGATAAAACAGAGGAAATAGCAAAATCCTATAATTGTGTTACATTGAAAAATAACGATAAAAACTTATCTAAAATTCGAAATGCAGGGGCTAAAATAGCTAATGGAGAAATAATCGTCACTATAGACGCTGATACCATAATGACAGAGTCTATGTTGTCTAATGTAGATAAATATTTAGCTTCAGGTACATACATTGGTGGTGGGGTAAATGGGAAGTTTGAAAGAATATCTTTAGGAATATTTCTCTCCGCAATGTTAATCATAATCCCCTTACTTTTTAAGTACGGAGCTATATCTGTAGGGATTTTTTGGTGCTATAGAAAAGACTTTATGGCAATCAACGGATTTAATGAAAACATGCTTATGGCAGAAGATGCAGATTTCGCTAAACGTTTAAAAGAGTGGGGAAAGAAAAATAATAAGAAATTCGGTACTATTAAAAATGGAATGATAACTTCATGCAGAAGATTTGATACATATGGAGACTGGACTTTACTTAAAAATCCAAAAGTAATTTTAGCTTATCTAAAAGGAAATGATAGAAAATACGCAGATAAGACATATTATGATAACCAAGAAAGATGAAAATGGAGAAAATCGGCAGAGGATAGCTAGTACTTTTTTAGATATAATGAGAATCCAACTTAATTTAATAGATATTATAAGAAAACCATCAATTTGATTATCTTTTTTCAAATTGATGGTTTTTATTTTTGAAATAAATATGTATTTTTTTATGAAAATATTTTTTGACCCCCATAAAACTATGTATTCCCCCGAATATGTATAGTGAAAAAAATAAATAGAAGAAAAATGACTATGAAAGAATATAGAAGCATTAATAAAATTACTAGATTAAGTGGGCATCCAAAATAGAAGGATGAAATTACCAATTATATAAAGAAGAGTTATTCAAGGATTGCAGATAAAATAGAAAGAGAATAAGCAAAACGAACGGTAGAAAATAAGAAAGTAGATAAAAATACAAACTTAACTGTAGTGCCGAGAGAAAAGGAAAAATCATTAAGAAAACGTTAGACTCTAAAAATATAACTAACAGCAAGAAAACAAGACCGAAGAAAAGTACCAAGAAAATCTGGTTAAATGGTCACTTGTGTAGTGGCCATTTTGCTATTTGAAGGAGGCTGGGAGATTACAAGTGTTGAGTTTAGTAATGAAGATCTTAAGAAAACCGAAAATAGAAGATATCGTATGTAACATACAAAACAACGAAGAAGATAAAGAAGCGTTTATCGTACAGTATCAGCCTTTTATTAGAAAATCAATCTCATCTGTCTGCCGCCGATATATTACAGAACAGGATGATGAATATAGCATTGGATTGTTTGCATTTAACGAAGCAATTGAACAGTATTCATATACAAAAGGAAAATCCTTTTTAGCGTTTGCTGATCTTCTTATAAAAAGAGATGTAATTGACTATATACGTAAGGAGTCTAAACATAACTTTGTCTTTTTAAAAGAAGATGAGCAAGAGGAAATGTTAGAAATGCAAGTGTCGCTTACGGAGTATATGAAAGAGATGGAAAATAGTAACCGTAAGGAGGAAATTCTTCATTTTCAAAGTGTGCTAGCTGAGTTTAAAATCACATTCTCAGAGCTTGCTAAAGAATCTCCTAAGCATCGTGATACGCGTGAGCACTTAATAGAAATTGTAAAAATTATTATAAAAGAAGAGGAAATGATGGAAGAGCTGTTCCGAAAGAAAAAGTTACCGCTTAAACATATTGAACCGCGTGTTAGGGTAAGTCGTAAAACGTTGGAACGACATAGAAAATACATTATTGCAATGTGTATTATTTTTGCAAACAACTATACATATATTCTGGATTACATAAGAGGGGAAAAGCATGATGAATAAAGGAATTGTGATGGATATAAAAAAGCATAGCGTAGTTGTTTTAACACCAAATGGAGAGTTTATTACGTGTAAAAGAAAAGGGGATTCTTGCATGATCGGGGAGGAAATCTCATTTGATGAGCAAGAACAAAAAGCATCGCATTTTTCGATCCCTTCCTTTTTAAAACCTGCATCAATACTTGTTGCTTGTTTTCTATTTGCAGTGCTGTTTTTCTACAACCAACCAGAAGAAAAAGTATTTGCTTACGTCTCAGTTGATATAAATCCAAGTTTAGAGGTGAGCGTAACGAAGGATTTTCGTGTTATAGATTTACAGGCTTGTAATGATGATGGAAGGCGTATTTTAAAAGAATTGAAGCAATGGGAAAATAAACAATTGCAAGAAGTAGTACGTACTATTATACAGCAAAGCCAAGAGGATAAGTATTTAACGAATGATAAGCAAGTTATGCTAACAGCAGTTGCAAAGGACAAGGCGCTAGAACCACAGTTAGAAAAGGCAATGAAAGAATTGAAGAAAGAATATGAGTTAAAACATATTACAGTTGAATATCAAAGTAGCACGATGCAAGTACGAGAGAATGCTAGAAAAGCTGGAATTGGCACAGGTGTCTATATAAAGCAAGAGAATGAGAAAAACAAATCGCTTACTCCTCCTGCCACGCCGCCTAATCCGGTGGAAAATGAAGAAGAGGTGCAATCACAGCCGGAGTCATCTCCTGATGCATCAATGGATTTATCTCCTGTAGACGAAAAAAAATATGAAAAGCAAGAGCAGAAAGAACAAAAGAAAACAGAGGAACAGCCATCGAAGCAAATAAAAGAAAACAATGGAAGAGGATCTCAGCAAGAAAATAGAGGGAATCAGCAGGAGAATAACAGTAGAGAATCTCAACAAGGAAATAATGGAAAGCAGCAAGAGAATAATGGAAGAGGATCTCAACAAGGGAATAATGGAAAGCAGCAAGAGAACAATGGAAGAGGATCTCAACAAGGGAATAATGGAAATGGGCAAGGGAACAACGGAAGAGGATCTCAACAAGGAAATAACGGGAACGAGCAAGGGAACAACGGAAGAGGATCTCAACAAGGAAATAATGGAAATGGGCAAGGGAACAACGGAAGAGAATCTCAAAAAGGAAATAATGGGAATCAGCAAGGGAACAATGGAAGAGGATCTCAACAAGGGAATAATGGAAATCAGCAAGGGAGCAATGGTAGGGGGTCTCAGAAAGAAAATGATGGAAAAGAGCAAGGGAACAATGGTAGGGGGTCTCAACAAGAAAATAGAGGCCACCAGCAAGGGAATGAAAAGAAGAATCAATAGAATATGGAAGTGAGAGATTCATTTCAAAGCTAAAAGGATTTCTCTCGCTATTGTGGGCAGTAAAACTCCCATCTCAAAATTTGGCTGGGGCAAAGAAGTTAGGTGGGAGTTGGGCTGCTTGTAAATGCCCAATTGGTGA
The DNA here is from genome assembly GCF_049310765.1 of Bacillus sp. PSXD-155. NCBI lineage: Bacteria > Bacillati > Bacillota > Bacilli > Caryophanales > Bacillaceae > Bacillus > Bacillus sp. PSXD-155. The sequence goes on from NZ_JBMOWC010000069.1 coordinate 15,425, forward strand.
GGGCTGATTAAAGTTGCACTTTATTATTTTATAGTTCTATTAAGAAGGAGTATGTGAAAAATATAATGGAGAAAAACATTCAACAAGAGAAAGATAAAGAAAAACCTGTTTTTTATGATCCGAAAGGAAGGAGAAATATAGCCTTTATTTGGTTTCTATGTATCTCAATAGTTAGTGTAGGTGTTGTATTCTATTTTTTCTTTCAAAGTATTTTTTCAACACCAGAAATTCCAAATATGAATACCGCTGTACAACAAGATACTAAACTTGTACCAATTAATCAAAAACTTAGTGATCAGCAGTTAAAGAAGGAAGAATTTAACCCAAATACCGAAACGAAGGATAATAAAAATTTGGTGAATCCACCGAAGGATAGTAAACAACCTAAAGAAGTGTATGGTTTTTATGTAAATTGGGATGAAAATAGTACCGCTTCTTTAAAAGAAAATATCGATTCCTTAACTACGTTAGTACCAGAGTGGTATCATTTAAAAGCAGATTTAACGATTAGAAGTGAGATAAAACCTGAGATAGTAAAGTTGGCAGAAAAAAATCAAGTGAAGATTATGCCTTTGCTTACTAACTATACTGAGGAAGCTTCTGGTCCTGATAGTGGGCTAATTCATAAGTTACTGAATTCCTCAAATGATGTAAAGACAAAGTTTATTAATGATTTAGTAAGCCAAGTTAAAAAGAATCATTTTTCAGGAATTAATATTGACTTTGAGGCCGTACCTGAAAGTGATAGAGAAAACTTAACAAATTTTATGAAAGAACTTACTACGGAATTTCATCAACATGATTTGCTCGTTACACAAGATGTTCCAGCTAATGATAAGGCTTTTGATTATAGTGCGTTAGCAAAAATAATAGATCGAATGATTGTAATGATGTACGATGAGCACTATGGAGCCGGGGAACCAGGACCAATTGCTTCAAATAAATGGTTCCAACATACATTGAAAGAACTGAATATTCCGTCTAATAAGCTTATAGTTGCTTTCGGTAACTATGGATATGATTGGCAAGTAAATAGTAAAGAAGCTGCGAAGTCTTTAACTTTCTCAGAAGTTATGGCAATGGCTCATGATTCAAATATGAAAATTCAATGGGATAAAATGAGTGGAAACCCTTATTTTAGGTATAAAACAGAAGGGAAAGAACATACTGCTTGGTTCTTAGACGGTGTAACTCTTTATAATCAAGTGAAAATCGCAATGGACAATCATGCAAAGGGATTTGCGTTATGGAGACTAGGAGCAGAAGACCCTACAATATGGAAAGTTTTAAAAAATCCGATTGAGGCACAAAAAAATCCTAATGTATTACATAAAATCAATAGTTTAGATGAAGTAAATTATTCTGGACAAGGTGAAATTTTACAGATTGAGAATGAAAGAAAAAATGGATTGAGAGATTTTAAAGTAGGCAAAGATGGTTACCTTACAGATGAAGTATATCAATCCTTACCATCTGCATATGAAGTGCAACGATATGGAAAACCAAATGGGAAACAAGTAGTATTAACATTTGATGATGGACCAGACCCGAAATATACGCCAGAAATTTTAGATATATTAAAAGAGAATCAAATAAAAGCTGCTTTTTTTGTACTTGGTGAAAACGCACAACTAAATACTAGTATTGTAAAAAGAATATACGATGAAGGGCATGAAATTGGCAATCATACTTTCAAGCATCCTAACATAGCTGATACGTCTTTACTACGAACGAAAGTAGAACTTAATACGACGCAACGTTTAATTCAGGAAGTAACTGGACATTCTACGGTTTTATTTAGACCGCCATATGAAGCGGATGCTAACCCGGATTCATCAAATGAAATATTGCCTATTTTACGTGCACAAAATATGAACTATACAATGGTAGCGGAAAAAGTTGATCCCGAAGACTGGGCAACACCATCAACAAATGAATTAGTAAAGCGTGCTCTTAATCCCATTTATAAGGGAGAGGGAAATATTATTCTTCTCCATGATGCGGGAGGGAATCGTACACATACAGTAGAGGCGCTCCCAATCATTATTAAAGACCTAAAAAAGCATGGATATAGTTTTGTAACAATTTCAGATTTAATGAATAAAGAACGAGATGAAATTATGCCTCCTGTTTCTTCTGAGGGGAAGCAATATTTACTTTACAATAAAGCTGTCTTCTCAGGAGCTGGATATTTTAAGCATATATTAACAACTATTTTTTATATTGCTATTGGATTAGGGATTTTTCGATTTTTATTCTTAATTTATTTTGCATGGAAGCAGAAAAGAAAAACGTTATCTCGCTATATTAATTCGTCCTATCAACCTTTTGTTAGTGTTGTCATAGCGGCATATAATGAAGAAAAGGTGATAGCTAAGACGATTCACTCAATTTTGGATAGTAATTATAGAGAATTTGAAGTTATTGTTGTGGATGACGGATCGACAGATGGTACGTCAAAAGTAATGAAAGAAACATTTTATAAACACCCTAAAGTTCGTTTCATTCAGAAAGAAAACGGCGGGAAATCATCGGCAATGAACCTAGGGTTTCAACAATCGCGAGGAGAAATCATTGTCACTTTAGATGCGGATACTATTATTGCGCAAGATGCTATTTCTTTAATGGTTAGACACTTTGAAGATCAGAATGTAGCTGCAGTTTCAGGTAATGTCAAAGTGGGGAATAGACGGAATTTGTTAACTACTTGGCAACATGTTGAGTATATTACAGGGTTTAATTTAGAACGTAGAGCTTTTGATGAGTTAAATTGTATTACAGTCGTTCCAGGAGCTATTGGGGCGTGGCGCAAGAAGAATGTAGTTGAATCTGGATATTTAAGCGAAGATACATTAGCAGAAGATACGGATCTTACTATTACATTTTTACGTCAAGGGCATAGAATTGTATATGAAGAAAAAGCGCATGCTTTTACGGAATCACCTGAGGATGTGAAAAGTCTCATTAAACAGCGATATCGTTGGTCATATGGTACACTTCAATGTCTTTGGAAACATCGAAAAGCGTTGTGTAATTCAAAACATAAAACATTAGGATTTATTGCACTGCCTAATATGTGGTTATTCCAATATGTTCTGCAATTCATTGCTCCTTTTGCAGATATATTAATGATTATAGGACTATTTAGTAGTAATCCGCTAAAAGTTTTAGGATTTTATCTTGTATTCTTTTTAATGGATCTTCTCGCTTCTCTGTTCGCATTTAAATTAGAGGAAGAGAACCCAAAACCATTGGCATGGTTAATTTTACAACGTTTTATTTATCGTCAATTTATGACTTATGTTGTCATTAAATCTATATTCTCATCGCTTCGAGGAGTAGCGGTAGGGTGGAATAAACTAAAGAGACTGGGGAGTGTTAAACATTCCACGGAACATAAGGAGGCATCATAAAAGAGCAGACTATTGAACTGCACCCCAATTGTTAGACACAGTCTAACAATTGGAGGTGCAGTTTTTCTATGGCTAAATTTACAGCTGATGAAAAAATACAAATCGTTCTACGTTATTTGAACGGAAATGAAAGTTATCGAGAAATGGGTAGATCGCTCGGTATAAGTGACACAATCATTTTGAATTGGGTAAACCAATATAAACAGAATGGTCTGGAAGCTTTTCTAAAACGATGTACAAATTACACACAACAATTTAAACTAGACGTACTAAACTTTATGATTGAAAACGGTATGTCCTTATTTGAGACGGCAGCTATCTTTAATATTCCTGCCCCTTCAACGATTTCTGTTTGGAAAAAACAGCTCGAAACACAAGGAATTGATGCCCTTCAATCTAAGAAAAAGGGGCGTCCATCCATGAAAAAAGATTCAAATAAACAATTAAAACAACCTTTAGCTGAAGGGTCAGTCGAAGTACTTGAAGCACGCATTAAACAGCTTGAGATGGAAAATGAGTACTTAAAAAAGTTAAATGCCTTAGTTCAAAACAAGGAAAAATCACAAAACAAGACAAAGCGCAAGTAGTCTATGAATTAAGGCATAAATATTCGGTCAAGGCACTCGTGGAGCTAGCTACTATTCCTCGAAGCACGTATTATGATTTAGTAAAGAAAATGAATCGTCCAGATGTAGATGCCGATTTGAAAGCTGAGATTA
>NZ_JBMOWC010000070.1:0-19538 GCF_049310765.1 Bacillus sp. PSXD-155
ATTGCGATATGATGAAGAAGTTTTATTTGAGTATGAGGGAACTGCCAAAAAATTCTATAAAGATATATTAGAAAAAACCAATACTACGTCTTTATTAAAAAAAGCAGAAGATTTATTTAAAAGTATTCGTGAAGATGTTATTACTCAAAAAGAACTTAAAGTTAAATCTAATGAAACTTTAATACTTATCGTGTCTTCCATTTTAACAATCGTTCTAGGATACAATGGGATAAAATTAATGGTTAATGATATACTAGTTAAAATTCCATATATAAATTTTTATGTTACTAAACACCCTTTACGTACTACTGTAGGGATTTATAGTATATTAATAGCCGTTATGGTATGGTTAAATATTAAAAGATGGATAATGAACAAAAATTAAAACTAAATTAAAAGAATGCCCCTTCTCTATTTAGTTTTTCTTAAAGATAAACAGAATTATCAATTAAAATTGTATTTAATGTAAAATTATACAAATTTAAACAAAACAGTACATTGATTATAAAATCCAATGTACTGTTTTGAAGTTTGAGGTGAAAAAATTGAGCAATCGAGAAAAACAAGTGTATCAAGCACGTGTAGAACGTCATAAGGAAAAAATGCCTTGGTATATTATTGAATATATTGAAGAGAAAACGAACCTCTCCCCTGCTACTTTGTATGGGTACTTAATTGAATATGAAATGTTTTTACAATGGTTAATCTCCTCTCGTCTTGCTACAACAGATGGTGAAGCTGTAACGAAAATACATGAGGTACCAATTGAAACATTGGAGCACCTCCCTCTTAAACAAGTAAAAAGATTTAAAAGTTATTTAGAGAGACAAGGTAATAAAACCAAGGCAGTTATACGGACATTTTCGGCTCTAAAGTCATTATTTAACTACCTAACAAGCAATACTGAGGATGATAATGGAGAATGTTACTTTTATAGAAATGTTATGGCCAAAATGGAAATTCATAAGGAAAAAATTGACGCTGCAGCGAGAGCAAAAGAAATTTCAGAAGTTATTTTTCACAACAATGATGACATTAAATTCATGCGCTTTTTATCTAATGAATATGAGCAAATGTTACAAGAAACCGCTCCTGGTAAACTAAGGTTTTTTAAGCGAGATAGAGAGCGTGATATTGCTATTCTAAGTCTAATCTTGGGTACAGGTCTTCGGGTATCTGAAGCAGCTAGTTTAACTATTTCTAGCATTAATTTTCGTACTCGTTACATCAAGGTTATACGTAAAGGAGATAAAAAATCATCTATTTTGGCTACACAAACAGCTCTAGATGATGTTCAAGAGTACCTTAAAGTACGTGCTAATCGTTACAAGTGTCCTAATGATGAGGATATTCTTTTTGTAACGAATTATAAAGGCTCATACGCGCAAATTTCTGTTAATGCAATACAAAAGCTTACAGAGAAATATACTAGAGCATTTGACGAAAAAAAGAGCCCTCACAAGTTGCGTCATACATATGCGACTAATCATTATAACGAAAATAAAGATTTGGTTCTGTTGGCAAATCAAATGGGGCATAATTCGATGGAAACTACATCTCTTTATACGAATATCGATGATACTAAACGTCGAGCTGCAATTGAGCGTTTAGAACAACGTCAATTAGAAGAAAGTGATGAAATTGATACGTGACATGAACTATCCCTCTAAGGGGTAAGAATTTAAAATGTTAATCTATCTATAGCAAAAAAAGCCATTGTATTTTTATAAAAGATACAGTGGCTTTTTACGCATTAGATAAAGAGAAGTGCATATTTTCTGTTCGTTAAATACACTTTTAACGAACAGTTTGATTGTGGAATAGATAAAAGATTTGTGCAACGACTAGAAACACACTAAATTACGCACACTTTGGCTATTTTCCCACCCGAGTGTGCGTAAGAAGAGAAGGGGGTTATTACTCTATTTCTCTAGCAAGGTATTTTGTTAGGGCCATAATACGATCTATCCAATATAACGCTTCAGCTTCGCTTAAATCAGAGTTAATTGTACAACCATGACGAACATCTGGAGTTTTGTCATGGATTAGGTCCCAAATCATTTTTGCATCACTAATAATTTTTCTTGGGATGTTATATTCGGTTTGAATATATTTTATGGCATCTTCGAACTTTTTAGTATTAGAATAATACTTAAGTTGTGCTTCTAAGGCTGATATACTATCTCTTAAAGCATCTTTCCTCGAACGTGTTTCCGAAATTTCTTGTAGCTGTTTCTTAGCCTGTGTTAGATGTTCAATAACGTTTATTTGGTCAGTAGAAACTTCTGTTAAGGCTTCTTCAATAGCATCCGCTCGACTTTCAGTTCCTTCTGCAACCACCCATATACATCCGCTAAACATATGGGATTCTAATGAAAAACCAAATGAATTTTCCTCAAGAACATCATTAATGTCATCAAGTTCTATGTCAATTGCGTTCACAATTTCAGCTACAGTGTCCAGTATTCTATCTAAGTTTTTAGATTTTAATTTTCTAATAAACGAATCTAAATCTTCTTGAAGCCAGCCATATCCCGAGTTAGTAGTAGATTTTGTAGGGATATTTTTTGCAATAATATCACAGGCTGCTTTAAGAATGCCTGCTGGATATTCATCTGAAATTGCTTTTCCTTCAATTAATCCATGAAAGGCATCAAAAAAATCGTTAGGTAAGTGATCATAGTAGTAAGTGTCACTTTGATAATCTTTATAATCAGGGTGTGCTTCTTTGAATTTCATTTTTTTCCTCCTAAATATGTATGATTCTATAACTATATAATTATAATATAAAGGTTTATGAAATTAAAAATCTAAGCATGTAAAATATCAGCGTTTAAAAAAACATTTCGCGTTAAATGAAGTTAATTCATCGTCTATAAATTCATAAGTAGCAGGATCCTTACGTTTTCTATTTTTAATAATATCCGTTAGTTTTTCCATAAATGATTTGTTATTATCAACTTTTTTAAAATGACAAACTCTACAAATCATATCATTAGTTTCAAATACATTTAATACGAGTTTTTCTTTTCCCAACTTCTTTGCAATACAAGTACGATGCTGGCCATCTCCAAATGCTACATGTCCGCAATTATAAAGATAAGCATTTATTCTTGTATTTTTATTAAACCAATCTTCTTTAATCATATGGGCAGCTAAGAGTCTACAATAGTCAACTGAACCATCACTGAAACGTAGATTTTTTTCGCGTTTTTTTATTTCTTGATACTGTTCATCGGTTAAATGTAAAGAACAAATACCTGTTCGTACTTTAAAGCAATCATATTTTCCTAATCTAAAAGCGTATGAGTATTCTTGAGGATTAATGCTTTTTGTCAAATAGTGTCACTCCTATCCAAATATTAGTAAGTAGATTATATCATATATTTACCATCTCCCAAGTGTTCGTTAAATAGGAATTTAACGAACAGTTGAGTGATGGAAGTTTACCTCCCTTCTTATCACAGATGTACAAGGACAAGAAACTATAAACTATTTGGACAAGAAAGTCTAAACAAAATTTTTATAGATTTACAGAATTATATTCATTTAATCTTGTGTAAAAATACATGAAAATGGGTACTTTTTATAAAGGGATTGCTTCAGTTATATATAATTTAAATATATTAAAGAATTATTCATTCTTCTCTATTCACCTATACTATTTTATATATTAATTTATTACGGGTGAATAATAAGAATTAAATCAACTTGAAAGAAATCGTTTAAAAAACTTCATTTTAAGATGAATTATGTTAGACATTATAAACTAGCAAAAATAAGAAGTAGATAGTGCCCCTATCTAAAAAAATACTCAAAAACCCCAAACCATAGACTTTTTTAAGTGTCCATGGTTTGGGGCAGTTCATGAAAGCAAGTAGGCTTTATTTTTCAAATTCTTTAAAAGTACCTTTTAAATCCTTATCTGTTATTTTTATGTCTGCTTGTTTGAATAAGTCTTTGAAGAATTTCTGTTGCCATTGCTGATCTTTTAAACGTTTCGCTTCTAATTCTTTACTTATATTCTCTTTTTCTTGATTAAACGATTTTAATTCTTTTTTCTCTGTCATTTTAATAATATGATAACCAAAAGAGGATTTAATAGGTTCACTTACTTGTCCAGCTTCTAACTTATAAGTAGCTTCTTTAAATTTAGGATCCATTCGATCCATTTGAAATGCATTAAGTTCTCCCAATTCTCCCCCGTTTTCCTTGGAACCAGGATCTTCTGAATGTTCTTTAGCTAGCGTAGTAAAATCTTCGCCGTTATTTATTTTTTCTTTTATTTCTTTCGCCGTTTTTTCATCTTTTACTAGAATGTGACTTACTTTTAAAATTGGTTTATAGTAATCTTTTAATTCTTTTTCTGTAATTGATGCTTTAATAGCTTTCTCAAAAGCCATTTGTGTTTTCAATTTATCCTTAAGTTCATCTTCATTTTTAACATTCTTTTGTGTTAAATAAGATTTAAAATTATCTCCCATTTCTTTTTTCAATTCATCCACATTTTTCTTTGTTTCATCATCTGAAACTTTGTATTTATCTAATAAAATCTTTTCTAACATTACTTGTTGTAAAACAGATTCCCCTGCTTTTTCTTTTAATTCTTTGTTAAACTCCTCCTTAGTTAAATTACCTGATTTTGATGTTGCGATAGTGTCCGAATTACCACATGCTGATAATAATAAAACACTACTCATTGCAGCACCAATAAAGATACGTCGTTTATTCAATTTTTTATACCTCTCTTTATACATAAATTTATGTTAAAAATCTATCGCCATTCCTCAGCAATTGCATAGTTTTTCATTCCGTATTTCGTTGAATACTCCTCTTTTTTAATAACGTCGACTTCACCAGGAGCCATGATCCAAAAACCAGGTGCTAATTCTCGGTTGTCAAACGTAGAATGAACCAAAATCAGCCCTGTAGACTTTGCTTCCACAAGTGTTTGTTTTGTTGGTAATCCTTTATTTTTCAGACTATTTATTTGTGATTCCTCAAGCTCAAATGAATATCTTGGTTTATAGATATCTTGATTACCATTAGTTTTTCTATCTATATTTTGTATATTTTCTACTTTATGTTCCTTTTTATTAGAGTTTTCTGCTGTTTTTGCATTCATTAAAGAAAATACAGACACGCCGATCACTGTTACTATTCCTAAAATTGACCAGCAGTATGACTTCCTATTAAATTTTTTAATCATCAAAATTCTCCTCTTTAATGCATATTTATTTCCACTTAAATTTGCTAAACTTGGTGTTTGATTGTAATTAGAATAGTGTTCTAATAATGTAATAATGGTATGACCGTATGCCAGTTTTTCTTTGTGACCAATAAAAGTGAGTGCTAGCGCATCACATGCTAGTTCTTGATCTTCCCGCATACATGAGTAGGCATACCATAGAATTGGATTAAACCAATTTAAAATTAGTAAGCTATGCATAAGCCAATTCACACCAACATCTCTTCGTTTGATGTGAGCTAATTCATGATAAAAAATATATCGTAATTGTTGTTCATCTAAAATTTTCAAATGTACCCCGGACAACAACAACTTGGGCCGAATAAATCCGAACACTGTTGGACTGGAAAGCTTTCCAGCTACAAGTAGAGGGATATTCCGTTGAATAGACATAGATTGCTTACACTTTTCAAAAATCTGGACAATCTTCTCGTCTGTAATAACAGGTTGTTTTTTTATGTAAAGTAATAAACGCCTGTTCATTATAAAAGTAGCAACACTTAGAAGGATAACACCAGTAAGCCAAATGTATATACAGATTGTATAGAATGGAATCGGCTTATCATCCTGCTTTTCATTCATGCCTGTTTGTGTCTTATTTGCCTGAACAGTTTTTGTTGAACTTGAGGTATAAGTATCTTCTTTTGTGAGAACCTTTGTATCGTCTATATCTTTTAATTCTTGTATACGCTCTTGTGTAAGAAAATTAGCTACAGGATTTCGGCTAGAAATGAATGCATCATCATTCTTGTAAGTAAGAACAGAATAGATACTATAGGAACTATCTGGCGACCAAGGTAATACAAGTCTTATAATTAATATGATCCATAGCATATATTGCCAGCGTGGAGTTAACTTATTTCTAAACAAGACCTTGATACACAAGATTAGTCCTACTAATATACTAGCCATAATGGAAGTCTCAATCATCCAATCAAAAAAAGCAGGTAGATAGATATTTATAAATTTTTCTATCACTATAATCTATCCTTCCTCTGATTTTCCTCAGTTTTCTCATCCAGAATACGTTTAAGTTCGTTAATATCTTCTGAAGACAGCTTTTCTTCTTTTAAGAAATTTACAAGTAAAGGTTTAAATGCTGCACCATAGAAACGTTTAAGTAAAGATTTCGTTTCTACTTGTAAATAACTATCTTGCGATACCAAAGGATAATAAGAGTACAAACGCCCTTTATCTTGATGGTAAGCCACTGCTTCTTTGTGAACTAATCGATTAATCAGAGTTCGAATCGTTTTGGGTTTCCAATCCATTTTCACCTCTAACGCTTCAATCACCTCATTTGCCGTTTGTGGAGATTCTGACCAAAGTACTTTCATAACTTCTAACTCAGCTTCTGAAATTTTAGGTAATTCATTCATTGTTTAAAAATACACCCCTCGTATTACATTTGTAATCCACAACTGAATATTACACTTGTAATCTCTTGTTGTCAAGCTTGTTTGGTGTTTGTGGAATCCTTTCCTATACCCATCAACATAAGAACGGAAAAAATTAAAAGAAGTTTAGACTCTCATGTCCTGCTAATGAGACAAGGAAGTAAATCCTTCATTAATATTTTTGTTAATAATATAGAACTGAATTTTAACTTCACATCTATTTAATATTTGCTATTTTTACAAAGTACCCACTTTGGTGTCTTCGTTAAAAAAAATACCCATTTTCTTGTCTCGATATATGGACAAGAAAATGGGTACTAAATGAAATGTATCTGTAGATAATTCAGTATTGTACACTATAAATAAGTTCCTACTTTCATGTCTTTGTACATCCATTGTTGTTGTAAAAGGACAAGAATCGCTAAACTATTTAGACAAGAAAGTCTAAACTTTCACTTTACGTATTTGTTGAAGCAAGAAACTATAAACTAATATTTATTAGTTTACTTTGGAACTTTTTATAAAAATTTGTATAAAATAGAGTGAAATTAAAGATGTATTAAGATGAAAATGGTGTTTTTTTCAAACAAAAAACCTAGTTTTTACTAGGTTTTTTGTTTAACTCATTTATGTTCTACATAATAAATCCCAAAGTAAAACATTTATTGAAAAGCTTTACACATTAACACATTTTTTAAAGTCCAACGTATAATGCTATGAGCATTTACAACATAGTCTTGGTCGACAATAAGAAAGTAAATTTCATTCAAAAGTTTACTTTCAGTTTTATAAGGCGGTTCATTTTTTCGTATTCCGTATCTTCTAGAGTTTTCTTAGTGTATAGTTGTGTCCTTCTATTTCTTTTCCCTCATTTCAACAGCAAAGTTCATGATCTCTTTCTGTGTTAATTTTTCTTCTTTAATATCACCGAAAATGCCCGAACCAACATATTTCATATCATCCCATTTGCAGAAAGGTTCTTCATCTTTTAAAACCATTTCTGTATACCTTTCCCATGCACCATTAATGTTTGCCATATCGAATCGCCCCTCGTCTTGTAAAATTCTTAGTGCAAACATCTTATCCAAGTAATAAAAGTTGTAAGGTGTATCCTTATTAAAATAACGCTGAAAATCGATTTCATCTTCTAGTTCTGGAATATTTCTCTTTGTTGTTTCAACTTTTATATAAAAAGAAAGCGGAAAGTCCTCCAATTCATCGTCATATATATGCTCTAAAACCCAATTTCACCTTCTATTCTAACTAACAAGTCGTGAAATTCGTTTCTTCTGCCATGAAAGTTTATAGTATCCGTATTGCAAAAGTAAACTCACAATAAATGCTGCTGGATATCCAATCCATATTCCTCTTATACCAAGGTTTGTATGATAAGAAAGGTAATAAGCAACTGGAACTTCTACAACCCATATTGATACGACACCGATAACAGTGGGCCATAGTACAGTTCCACTTGCCCGCATTGTCGCACCAATAATTTGAGCATGACCGAAAATTAAGTAACTCCAAAGTGTAATCATCACTAAACTATGAGCAATTTCGATTGTATTCGGGCTCGTTAAGAATAACGATAGGATTTCTCTTGAAAACAAGTAAATAAGAGCGATCAATATTCCACCAATTATATAGTTCATAACAATTCCAGCACGAATAACTTTCTGTAATTGATTAAATTGATTCGCACCAATGGATTGTGCAGCGAAAATGGATACCGTAATTCCAAGACTGACTGCCGGCATCTGAACATAACTTGCAACCTGGTTCACAACCCCATATGCAGCAGTCGCATCAGACCCGAAGCGATTCACAAATGCGATTACCGCAATCTCAGATAACGAAATAAGTATCATATTAATACTCGCTGGAATCCCAAGGCGTAATAATAGTTTTAATAAATCCCAATCCATACGAAGATATTTCCGTACCGTCTCATCTAATTGCAGTGGATGATTCTTCTTCTTTAAATAAATAAGCATAACAACAAATGTTACAATTGTTGAGATAACAGAAGCATAAGCGGCCCCATACACATCAAACTTCGGCATTCCTAGCCAGCCGAAAATTAAAATAGGTAATAAAATCATATTTAAAGCTGTACTAACAATTAAGAAATAAAATGGTGTTTTAGAATCTCCTGTACCTCGCATAAATGTTGTATAGGCAAAATATAAGAATAAAACTGGCATAGAAATAAATAAAATACGCGCATAATGCACACTCATATCAATTATATTTTCTGGCGTACCCATAAAGCGCATAATATTTAGGGCAAATATACTTCCTACCACTGCCAAAATAGCTCCTATTATAAAGGTAAAAGTCAGTGTCGTACCAACAATAGCTTTTAAGCGGTCTTCATTGCGGGCACCAAATGCCTGACCGATTAAAATCGAACTACCTGATCCAATCCCAATTACAAATGATACAAGTAAAAAGAATAATGGAAAAAACGCTGAAATAGCAGCTAAATCATTCACACCAAGCCATCGCCCTACCACTACCATACCAAACAGTTGTCCAACTGATTGTAATATATTACTTAAAAGCAAGGGAACTAAAAACACAGACATTGATTTCCATATTGGTTGCCCTTGATTTTGTGATTTTTCACTTTCTTGAATATTATCTATAGATGATTCCAAATTTCATTTCTCCTTTTATTAGGGGTACTATGTCATTCTAGGAATTGTACGCGAAAGACAAAAAAATTTTTAAACCCAACTTTATTATTTGTAAACATTATCCTATATTAAATAATCAACATTGTTCATCAATTTCAGAATTAAATTTGGTGATGAATTTTAGCTAACTCTTTTTTAAAAAGTCCCTCTATACTCTTCTACGCAGTAGTAAATAACTTCCTCGCCTCTTTTATTAGTTCTTCGAAAAGTACAATTGTCGGATTAAAATGTCCTTCTCCTGGAAAATTAAATATTAAAACTTTTGCCATATTATTGTTCCTCCCCTAAAGTTTAAATAACTATTCCATTATTGCTAGTATCAATCATGTACCGATATTTGAAGTAAAGATAAAGATTTTCTCTTTGAATAAATTTTTACTAAATATCCTTTCTATTCAAGAGTTTTTCTCCTTTCATTTTAATAAAATCACGTGAGCTATTAAATGGAATAAACAATTAAGAAACAAAGTTGATATAAAAAATCACATAATTCCCTCTCTCTATTTATCTCATGTATAATGAAAAATAACTAAGAGTAGAAAAGGCTGAATTATGCGCAGATATCAATATTTTTCATTTACCCATCACCAATATAATGGAGGTAAAAGTGTTGATTACAGAATTATACACACAAAGATTACATTTAAGAAAAACAGAAGAATCCAATTCATTAAGTTTATTTAAAATATGGTCTGATCCAGATGTTACGAAATTCATGAATATTATTAATTTTACTACTGAGGATCAAGCAAAATCTAATTAAATCATTGGTTCATGTGGTTATAATTTCTTAGATTTTGAAAACTCTAAAACTGAGATTGGTTATGATATTTCAAAAGCATTTTGGGGCAAAGGATACGCACCTGAAGCAATCTCTGCTTTATTAGACTATGCATTTACTGATTTAAAGCTAAACCGCATTGAAGCAAAAGTTGAACCTGAAAATTTAAATTCCATAAGAGTGTTAAAAAAATTAAAATTCACATTAGAAGGAACTCTAAGAAAAAGTGAAAAATCAAATGGAAAATTCATCGATTTAAGTATCTATTCGAAATTAATAACTGATTGATTTTAGTCTCTCCCCCTATACTTCATTGAAGTATAGGCTCTTTTTATTCCTTAATAAAATCCAAATTGTAAGTCAATAAAAAATTGATTTCGTTTCTAGTTACTAACCTACAACTCAAAACTGTTTAGGAGGATTCATCTGTAAAAAGTAAAACTAAGTTATTAAATAAAAAATCCCTTCACGATTTGTGAAGGGGTCAGTATACATTGAAAGGGTACTTCCATTTTAATATGTAAAAGAAAAAACTCGTATTGATAAAATTCACCTTTTTGTTTTTGTTGCTTTTAATTCACTATAAGGGGTACAGACCCATCGCCATCAAGCTAAGGAAAGCGAATACCCCAAAACGAAAAAATTGAGAACGAGAAGTGATTTTTTATTGGCCTATATCCTTTATGTAGATAGTCACAAGAGTTACTATGTATAATATATAAACTAAAGAATAGTTGTTATAAAATTCGTAACAAAAATTCATATGAGGGGTATAAAAAGTATGGAGAAAAAAATTCTATCTGAGACAGTATATGACATGATATTATCTGGTAAGAAAGTTGATACAATTAAAAATAAAGATGAGATTAAAAGAGTATTTGCCAATGAAGGAATACCTTTTTTTGTTTAATTAAAAAAATGTTTTAGACTAAATATCGTTGGTCTAATTAGATTTCTCAATTCTTATTTTTCTAATTTAATTAAATAAAGATGTAGACTAATTGCTAAACTTCATTTCTTAAAGAGAGTTTTATTAAAATAAAGTATTAGACTAAATAGTAGATATGCGATTTTTATACAGAAGTAAAGGAAATCCTGAGAAATCTCACTTAAAAAAGCTAACGGCATAATTCGCTCTTCTTAAATCGTAATATTAACAAGACGTATGTCACTATAAAGAAACAGAATATTCTTTAATAACGGAGGGGATTAATTTGTTGGGTAAGTTAGAATTAGTGATTGATGCCAAAGCTACTCTTGGGGAAGGACCCTCCTGGGATAGTAAAAAGCACCTACTATATTGGGTTGATATTTTAGAAAAAAAGGTGCACATTTATAATCGAATCACAGGTGAAAATAAGTCAATTTTTCTCGGACAAATGGTGGGATCAGTTGTTCCTAGAAAATCTGGTGGCATGGTACTTGCTCTAGAAAACGGTTTTTATTTTCTAAATCCAGATACTGAAGAAATGGAGGCTATTTATGATCCAGAAAGCCATTTAGAAGAAAACCGATTTAATGATGGAAAATGTGATCCTTGTGGCCGTTTTTGGGCGGGAACTACTGATTCCATTGGTATTAATGGAAAAGGTGCTCTATATTTTTTAAATACAAACTTACATGTAAAGAAGAAGCTAGAGGAAGTGAATACTTCTAATGGCCTCGCTTGGTCACCTGATCACATGTACATGTACTTTATAGATACACCTACAAGAAAAGTAGTTCGATTTGACTATGATGTTCATACAGGACATATCGAGAATCCTCAAGATGTTATTGTAATTCCGAAAGAGGAGGGACTTCCTGATGGTATGACAATTGATGAGGAAGGAATGTTGTGGATTGCACATTGGGGAGGTTCTAAAGTATCAAGGTGGAACCCTAAGAGCGGGAAACAACTACTCACTATTCCTATCCCAGCTTTATATGTAACCTCTTGCACATTTGGTGGAAGTAACTTAAATGAGTTATACATCACAACAGCAAGAATGAACAATACAAACCCAGAGATTTATCCCAATGCTGGTGGAATATTTCGAATGAAAACAAATATCAAAGGGTGTCCTACATACCAATTTAATAGCTGAAATTCATTAGATACATTAACTTTTGATAACGGGGGATTATGTGAATGAAAGTCTCTTCAGATTTTCTGAAGAGACTTTTAAAGCTTTTACAATACGTTAGTTTTATCCTAGCAAAAGATACTTTCATGTACAGAGAAAATTTTTCAGTCTACAACTATTTTTTAACAGTCTAATACTTTTTTCTATAGTCTAAAACATTTTTTTAATTAAACATTTTTTGATAAAGTAATTGATTTTCAAGTAGCATATGGTGGTATTTGGTATAAAATTGGTGAAAGATTTTATGAAGGTTTCCAAATGGATATGTTTTACTTCAATAAATTTGAAGAAAAATATGAACTTAAATTTTTTAAAAAGGAAAACGGAAAATACTATGTTCAATGTATGGATTATCATTATGCAGGAGATTTTGGACCTTGTATTGATGAGGATGGAAAAATATATCGTTTCTGCATGGGACGTTTTTTCATTAGAGCTGACAATATAGAAGAATTTTTAGACGATGATGCAATTAAATACTATATGGTTAATAAGCATAAAACTTGGCTAACACGTGGGGCTAAAATTAGTGAAATTGATGAGTTTAAAAAAACGGAAGCTTTAAATAAAATTAAGAGAGAATCATTTTCAGATAAATATTTTGAGTGGTGGTGCAATACCGAAGAAACAATTTTTGTGTGGCTTAACTCATAAAGTTGCACACCAATAACCCATAACTTTGCATAAAATTATGGGTTTTCAGTCCTAATACCGTAAAATCCCCACTCAAAATTACCCATAAAATTGCAGAAAGTTTATTTTGGAAGCATAACATTGCAAGCAGTTCTACGTTAAACTTTCCTCCTACTAAATAAAAAGGCTATCCAAAAATAGTACCTTGAGATAGCCTTTTTATTACTTATCTTATTCCAACACATTATTTCATTGAAAAACACCTCGGAATACGACTCCCTTTTGCAATTCTTATTCGTCAAAAATTAATTAGACAGAACTCCATTGATTCCTTCTATATCAGCTTTTGATAAAGTTATATGACTAGCTTTAACATTTCCACTTACTTGTTCAGGTCTTTTTCCGCCAGGGATTACTGCATCTACTCCCTCTTGAACAAGTAACCAAGAAAGTGCAAGGTTTGGAAGACTTATACCTTTTTCTCGTGCTATCATTTTCAGCTTCTCAACTTTTTCTATATTCTTTTGATAAATTGCTGGCTTAAATAAATCTACATCATTTCTCCAGTCTGCTTTTTCAAGGACAAAATCTTTCGTATATTTTCCACCTAAAATACCAAATGCAAGAGGGCCGTATGGAATATAAGAAATCTCATTTTGTACACAATAGGGTAATAAAGTTTCTTCTGCAGATCTATCTAGCATATTATATGGACATTGTACGGCTGAGATTTCATTTGAAAAATTAGCTGCTTTTAATTGCTCTAAATCTACATTTGATATCCCAATTGCTCTAATTTTCCCTTCTTCTTTTAAACGTGAAAGCTCTCCAACTGATTCTGAAAGTGGAACACTTGGGTCTACAAGGTGAATATAATATAAATCAATGTAATCTGTTTTTAAACGTTTTAAGCTATTTTCTACTGCTGTTCTCATATATTTAGGTGAATTATTAATTCTTGTTGAGCCATCATTTAATTTCTCAATTCCACCTTTAGTTGCAATAACTAATTCGGAACGTTTATGTTTAATCGTTTCACCTAAAATTTCTTCAGATCGTCCAAGTCCATAAGAATCAGATGTATCAAAAAATGTTACGCCTCCCCTTATTGCTTCTTCAATCATTTTCTTTCCCTGTTCTTCATCAATGTTTGTATAGAGATTATGTCCTCCTACTGCATTTGTTCCAAAACCAATTTCTGAAATTTTAATATGTGTTTTCTTTAATTGAGAAAAATTCATTTAAATAACCCCTTTTCCATTTAATTTTAAGCATTTTTAATTTTTAAATCTTGATTGACCTGAACTTGCTTTTCTTCTTTACTATCAAATAACCATCCTACTAAGACAACCCCAATACATAATACAGTTAAAAGTGCTGCAATTAATGGAATTGCCTTTAAACCTAAACTAGTGTTAATTACTACCCCTCCCACAAATGATCCTAAAGCAATTCCCAAGTTAAATGCGCTAATATTTAAAGAAGCTGCAATATTAGGTGCTCCTTTCGCTTTTGCAATAACTCGCATTTGTAGACCTGGTACATGCCCAAACGAAGTAAATCCCCATAAAAATACAGTAATAACAGCTAAAATTTTATATTCACTTGTTATATAGAAACTTCCCATAACAAGTGTTAATAAAGCGAGCATACCAATAATTGTAGGCATAGGCTTCCAATCTGAAAGTCTACCAGCTACTGTATTACCTATTGTTAATCCTAATCCATACAATAGGAGAATCGGTGTAATCGCACTAGCACTAAATTTTGTAATATCTGTTAAAGTTGGTGCAATGTATGTAAATGCCGCAAAAACCCCTACGAAACTAAGAATAGTCATTAATAAAGTAAGTTGAACTTGTGGCTTTTTCAGCACTCGAATTTCTTGACGAAAACTTGGAACGGACGTAAGAGCTATTTGTGGAATGAACTTTGTGATACATAATATTGCCACAACCCCTAATGCACTAATAATCCAAAAAGATGCTCTCCATCCTAGACTTTGTCCAACAAAAGTACCTAATGGTACACCTATAACATTGGCAACAGATACCCCTGTAAAGATCATTGCAACGGCACTTGATTGCTTTTCAGGAGGAACTAATCTTGAAGCTACAACAGACCCTACACCAAAAAATGTTCCATGAGCAAAAGCTGCTAATACCCTTGATACTAAAAGAAATTCATATGTAGGAGCAACAGCACATAATGTATTACCGATTACAAACAATAACATCAACATCAATAATAGTTTTTTACGCTGCATCTTTCCTGTTAGAGCAGTAAGTAATGGAGCACCTATCGCTACTCCTATTGCGTAACCAGTTACTAATAATCCTGTAGAACTAATACTTACATTCAAATCTTTCGCTACATCTGGCAGAATACCCATGATAATGAATTCGGTAGTTCCAATTGCAAAAGTACTAATCATTAATGATATAAGTGCTAAACGTGTGTTAACATCTCGCTTTGCTCTATCTTTATTCATCTTCCAATATCAACTCCTTTTTATTCGTAAAGATATATTTCCATTGTTCTATAATGTTCGAACAATGGAAATATATCACGAAATATAGTATAGTTCAACTAAACAGACTTAACTTTTTATATTTTTAAGAAGGTGATTAATTTGAGAACATTGTATCATCCAAACATGAATGAAATTCGCTTATCCTCTATCCTTTATGCTCTTAGCGATCAAATTAGGCTTAAAATAGTCATGGAGCTAGCAGGGAGAGGCGAACAGTCATGTAGCGCTCTAGATATTCCCATAGCTAAGTCAACACTTTCCCATCACTTTAAAGTTCTACGGGAATCTGGAGTGATCAACACAAGAATAGACGGAACACAACGTTTTATATCGATTCGAAAAGATGACATAGATAATCGTTTTCCTGGTTTATTACAAGCTATTTTACAAGCATCTGAACCATTTTGAATTTTTTGTAAATTATTTTTAGATAAACAAAAATCGCTGTCTTATATGAGGCGACTTTTGTTTATCTAAAGAATTATATCTATAGTAGTTCTAATTCTTTAATTGTTTCACACCAAACACTTATAAGGCTAACCGCTAAAATGTCTTTTTTTACATAACTTTTGAGAAGTATATTCTTGCACAAAAAGAAAGCATAAACCTGCATTTTATGCAAAGTTATGCTTCCTGTTATATTTTGTAAGAATTGATTTAGTAAATAAATATGGTTATGCAAACGTATATTGTAAAGACCAAAAGATATTAGAGCAATTGTATAAGTCGGACATACCAGTAAGTGTTTTTCCACCTAATAACTGAAAATAAATATTAATATTGAACCAAAGTAGTTTATTTTAGAGGTCCGGCCACATCGCTATCAAGCTAAGGTTTTACACTATCTATAAAGCAAAAAAGACGTTATCCTTTCTGTAGAATTATAGAAAAGGATGGGGTTTTTTTATGGATTTTTCGATTCTTGACGAACTTCAACCGATTGCTGAAGAATTACAACGACATATGTCTCCTCATGTTCTAGAACACCTAGCTAAAGAAAAAGGATTCGTTCAGCGAAAGAGTAAATATCAAGCAAAGGAGTTAGTTGCTTTATGTGTATGGCTTAGTCAACAAGTTGCAAGTACATCACTCACACAATTATGTAGTTGTCTTGAAGTATCTACAGGTGTTCTTATTAGTCCTGAAGGACTTAACCAACGATTTAATGCTTCCGCAGTACAATTTCTTGAACAAGTTTTAGCTAACCTTCTAACTCAAAGAATTCATTTAACAAAAGAAATAATTCATCAATATACCACAATCTTTAAGAGCATTCAGATTCTAGATTCTACAACATTTCAGCTTCCAGATAAGTTTTATTCACATTATCAAGGTTCAGGTGGAAGTAGCCATACGGCAGGAGTTAAAATTCAATTGGAGTATGACCTATTGAGTGGAAAGTTCTTGCACGTTTATGTAGGAGAAGGAAGAGAAAATGATAAAACCTTTGGTTCAACAAGCCTACAAACCATTCGACCAAAAGACTTGTATATAAGAGATTTAGGCTATTTCGACTTACATGACTTACAGAAGATCCATGATAAAGGAGCTTACTATATCTCACGTTTGAAATTAAATTCTCGAATCTATCGTAAGGATGATAAGCCAGAGTATTTTCGAAATGGGACCGTGAAGAAAGGATCACTCTATATTCAGTTAGATATGGAAGAACTCATGAATCAACTGTCTCCTGGTCAAACAATGGAGATTTCAGAGGCATACATCGGACAGTATCAAAAATTACCAGCTCGTGTTATTATTCATCGATTAACAAAAGAACAAACAGAGAAAAGATTGAAGGAACAAGCCAAAAAAGAAAAGAAGAAAGGTATTACCTACAAAGAACGAAGTAAACGCTTGAGTGGGATCAACGTTTATATTACAAATCTTTCTGCTGAAAATGTTCCAACGGAACATATCCATGACTTGTATTCATTACGCTGGCAAATTGAAATTTTGTTCAAAACATGGAAATCTTTCTTTCAAATTGATAAATGTAAAGAAATCAAAAAAGAACGCTTAGAATGCCATTTATATGGGCAACTCATTAGTATTTTACTCTGTTCATCGACGATGTTCAAAATGTGTCAGTTACTCTTGGATAAGAAAAAGAAAGAGTTAAGTGAATACAAATCCATCTATATGATAAAGAATTATTATCTATTGTTTTATGAGGGACTACAGAAGGGCAGCCATGAATTATTAAAAGTTTTACTGCGTTTGTTTTACCTTTTAGAGAAAAACGGAAGAAAATCTCACCGGTACGAAAAGAAAACCGTCTTTGATATCTTAGGTGTTGTCTATGATTATATGTTGTCAAAAAGTTTCAAGGCTGCATAATATTTTTTAAAATGCCTAGTTAATAGGTTTATTTGTTATGCACATCTTTAGTGTAGTCGTAGAAATTTCAAAAAACACATTCACATATACCCTCTTGTCCACCTTAGCTTGATGGGCATGTGGCGGTACCCCACATCCATCAACTTAACGTATATTTTTATACAAAATGCGGTCTTTCCACGTAGTTTTTTATTATCTTTTATAGATGTTATAAAAGTAGGCACGTCAAATAAACCCTGACGGGTTTCAAATTTTTCGCTATGCTACCTGATGGGCAGAAGTGGTATACTCATACACAACACCTAAAATATCAAAGACTGTTTTTTTCTCATATCTGTGAGATTTTCGTCCGTTTCGCTGTAGGAGGTTAAACAGACGAAGGAGAATCTTTGATAATTCTTGGGTGTTTTTATGTAGTGCTTGATGAAAAAGTAAGAAATAATCTTTAATTATGTACATCGCTTTATATTCACTTAGTTCTTTCTGTTTCTTACGTAATAGGAGTTCTCTCATTTTAAACATAGTAGAAGAACATAATAGAATACTAATGAGTTGTCCATAAAGGTGGCATTCTAATCGCTCTTGTTTAATAGATTTACAACGATGAATTCGAAACCAAGATTTCCATATTTTAAATAACAGCTCAATTTGCCAACGCAGTGAATATAAATCATAGATTTTCTCTTTCGGTACCCATTCCGTAGGAATGTTTGTCATATATACCGTAATTCCTTGTAAAAGTTTCGTACGATCTGTATATGTAATCCCTTTTTTCTTTTCACGAATAGCTCGATCATGTAGACGTTTCTGTTTTTGCGCCTCTGTACATCTATAAACCACAATGCGAGTGGGTAGTTTGTCTTTGCTCCCTACATATACATCTTGTAATTCATAAACTTGGCCAGGTTGTAATTGGTTCATGATGTCTTCCAAATGAATTTGTATATATACCGGTCTCAATTGAGCAGGTTTTGTTTTAAATACCACTGTTTCGAATTCTTTTCTATATATTTTAGTTGGTAATTTAAGACGCGATAAATAATACCCTTCCTTATCTTGGATTGATTTAAAGTCTTGTAAACGAAAATACCCTAAGTCACGAATATATAGTTCATTCTTTTGTGTCATGTCCATTCGAGTCGCCCCATATGCCTGATCACTTCGTTTTCCTGGTTCAATTTTCACATCAGAAAACTCTCCACTCAACAAGTCATACTCTAATTGAATTTTTACACCAGCTGTATGACTACAGCCTCCGGCACCAGGATAAGTAGCTGCGAATCGATCTGGAACTTGAAAGGTTGTAGAATCAAGGATGCGAATCCGCTCAAAGTAAGCAGAAAGAGAATGAGAAATTGTAGATGATCCTCCAATTTTAGCTTGTAGAAGTGTAGTAAATACAGTTCGAAAGAAGGCTACAGAAGCCGAGTTAAATCGTCGATTCAGTCCCTCAGGACTTAATAAAATTCCTGTTGAAGTTTCTAATTGACTACAAAGTTGAGTAAGAGAGGTTGTAGCGATTTGTTGATTTAACCATACACACAAAGATAAAAAATGGTGCCCATGGCACTTACGTTTTCGTTTCATTCCACCTGCTTCTATAGCTAATTGATTAAGTGTAGCGGGAGACATATATCGATATAACTCTTCGGCAAATAAAGACAGCTCTTGTTTTTGATGCATATTCATAAAAAGCACGTCACCCTTTCTCATTAACATAAGAGAATAGTAACGTGCTTTTAAGTTTAAGAATAGTCTATTTTCTTAAGTTGATGGATGTG
>NZ_JBMOWC010000071.1:0-19409 GCF_049310765.1 Bacillus sp. PSXD-155
AGGCTGTTTATAAAAAGGAAAAGTGGCAAAGGCTCGATGATTTCGAACTTGTGCTTTACCCTAAGCTCCCTCAAGATGGCGACATATAAGCGTTTATGCTTTGTCGTCACCTTGTTGGTGTAATTAGGTTGACGCCAACAGGGTGATAACAATATAAATATTTCTTTTTTCTTCTATTATATGTCCATTTCGCAGACTGTAAATTTATTTTCATTTCCATACATGTCTATCATACTCTTCATTAATACAATAACTCATCCAAAGGGATTGTATGGACAAGTTTTTTGAATGTGGATTTATGCGAGTTTAAGAAAGTATACATTAGATTTTTTACAATACTTATGTAACTCAACCATTTATTCCTGTTATAATTATATTTTGATTTACATATATAAGGAGGTTTTTATTTGTTTACTGCATTAATGTTTTTGTTTTTATTAGTGTCAATACTATCGGTAATTGCACTAATTATAGGTCTGATCAAACCAGGAAAGGTCGTTCGTTTTGGCAACACAAAAACAAGAGGTCGAGTTATATTAATTTTCTTGCCGATATTATTCATTTCGTTTATTTTAGCAAGCGTGTTTGCTAGCAAGTCGATAACTCCAGAAGAACGAGTTGCAATTGAAAAAAAAAGAGCTGAAGAAAAAGTATTAAAAGAAAACCAAGAAAAAGAAAAAATTGAAAAGGAAAAGAAAGCTAAAGAACAAGAGAAAAAAGCACAGGAAAAAGAAGAACAAAAAAAAGCTAAACTAGAGAAAAAGGCTACTGAAGAAAAACACAAACAGGAAGAAGCACAACAGAAAGCTGAAAAAGAAGCTAAAGAAAAAGCCGAAGCCGAAGCTGAAGAAAAAGAGAAACAACAAAAAGAAAAGAAAGAAGATACACCAGATAAGGAAAAACAATTACCAGCCACACAATCAAATAAAATTTCTGTTAAAGCTGGTCTGGGTGATACAGAAGAAAACTTTGTAAAAGAATACGGTTCAAATAAAGGGTCCACTTCAATCGCTAGATTTGCAAACGATTATATTATAGCAATGTTTTTAGAAGGTAGAGCAAATAATATCACCCTTCAATTTTCCCAATCAGGAAAACAAAGCCGTTCATTATCCGATGTCATGACAGAAGTGAAAAATATACTTCCAGTCGATGCTATAGAGAAAGAGCGTTATACAGATGCTCAAGATCCAGAAAGAGAAATCATTACATTCACTAGTGAAATATTGAAAAATAGCGTTCCTGAAACAGCATTCTTAGGTGATGAGTCTGGGACATGTATGGCTATAATTCGAAAAGGATTAAATGAAGAATATATTTCTGCGGTTATCGCTTTAGGTAATAGTAATCCATAAAATGGAGACTATGCGTGAAGGTGTTGAATTGACATTATCAAAAGTAGACACCTTACATGAGTTGGCTTAAGTAATGAAGAAAGCCCTAACTAGAGAAACAAATAATATCACAAGGAGAATACACTAAAATGAAAGCAACGAAACTAGTATATCTCGCACTTGCACTCATGCTTGTGGGTGGAGGTTGTGAGGTATCTAAAGACCATTTAAAAGATAGTACATCTCTAGATGCATCAGACAAACAAGAAACTGCTAAAGAAAGCCCAGCAGCAAAAGCTTATAAGACTGAAGTTATGGATTTAACTAAAGAGTTAGAAACCTCTATGGGTGAAATGTCTAAGATAATTAATGAAGATAGTACGCTAAGTACATCAAAACAGCGTTTCAGAGACGCATTAGCTAATGTATCAAATGTAACAAACAAATTCAATGCTCTATCACCTGGTGATGGGCAAAAAGATATTCATGAACTTATTTTACGTTCGTTGAAAATTATGCGTGACGGGATAGAAGACGTATACGTTTACCTAGATAATATGAATAAATCTGAGGTTAATGATGGTTTTAGCTTAATAAATAAAGGGTCAGACATGTATATGAAAGCTATAAAGAAGTTGTACTAGAGTAGACTTATATAACACCAAATTTGAAAATGATGATTCAAAAGGTAAAATATTAAATTTCATTGAAGTTAAATACGAAGTTAAAGAAAAGAAATAGTACATACTTAATATATAATTTCTTTCAGGGGGCATCTTCATGAAAGTTGTACGCTCTATATTTAAAGGCTTTCGTTTAATGGGTTTAATTGTAAAGCCAGTACTTAAAGCATTATCTAAAAGTAAATTTTAAATCTCATAAATATTAAAATCCCCTTCTGCATATAGGTGCAAAAGGGGATTTTTTCAAATTATTCTATTCGTTCTACAGACAGTACTCATAGATAAATAAGAAACGGTGTATATTTACCCTAACATTTATAAAGATGAAAATCAATATATAATCATCTGCATATAGAACCAGATAATAATTTTTGTTAATAAAACTATTCTTTTGTAAGAAAATATTTAACATATATAGGCATCATTTACAATTATGTAGATTCTATTTCACGCGAATATTATTATATTAATCTAAAGTTTCTGTATTTACATTTTTTTCTTTTTGTCTCATAATTTTAATTGGAGGAGGGAGGAAAAAAATGGTTCAAATCAAAGTAACACCTGAAATGCTAGAAGAAGTTGCTAATCGTGCAAGTAATACCCGAATCGCATTAGAATCTATACATAATAATTTATGTAATGAAATAGATCAATTGTGTTTTCAATGGATTGGTGCCTCTAATCAACAGTTCATTCAAATGTTCAATGATGCGAGACCAAGAGCTTTTACATCTATCAATTCAATTATACAAGTGGAAGAAGATTTAAAACGAATTGCTGAAAAATTCCGTAATGCGGATGATCAAGATGTTACGTTGGAAGAAGGCGCAATGTGTGGTAAACCTTCTTCTGAAGAAAAAGGATTTGATAGCGGCAAACTAGCTCGAGATATTGCTGGTGAATTAACTGGTGAGTATGATATTAAAAGAGTTTGGGATGGAGTTGACCCTTCTACTGGAGAAAAACTGTCAACCTGGGATAGAATTTTTGCAGGCGGAATGGCCGTAGCTGGTATTACACCATTTGGAAAACTCGCTAAAGTTGGAAAAGGTGTAAAAATGACTGCAGATGCAGCTCAAGCTACTAAAGCCGCTAAAACTGCTAGAGCTACTGAAAATTATAAAGCTCATCTTGAGAGACAGGACAAATTATTAACCAGTAATGGCGCATATCGTAAAGCTAGACGTAACGCTGGAATCCCAAACTCTACTCCACGCCAAAAACCTACTCAAATCTTTGATGGAACTAGTGAACATAGGTGGGTAGAAGAATATTCTAATATTAAGAATGAAAAAGTATATATAATTGAGCATAGAGAAGATAAAATGGGAAGGGGTTCCCATTTCCATACTGCAGATGATGAAAAAGGAAGCCCGCTGGAAAAAGGAAGATATAACCAACACCCTGGACATTATCCGGAAGATTTTGAAGGATACAAGAAAAAAGGAAAAAAATAAGAAACTAAAGGTGTGAAAGATTTTGAGTAATATGAATAAAAGCCGAATCGAAATTCTAAAAATGAAAGCAAAAAGAAACGCTAGTAGAAAAGAACTAATAGACGAACTTTCTAATATTGTTACGATTTCTATGGACTCATTTATGGATGCAGAATCTAATGATTTATTTTGTAAAGAATTATTTAATACGCTAGAACAAAATTCAAACATAAAAAATTTTGGTAGCACTGATTATGAAGAAAACGGAAGACTATCAATAGCGCTGTTAAAAGAAACAGCTAAAAATATTAAATTTCCAGTTAATCAAGGGAGACTCTTTTTCTCTAAAGGTGGTAAAATTGAAGCAGTTAAGCTAAACATTGCTGAAGTATTTGATAATCTAGAAGAGTTATCAACCATATCAAGATTTCTAACTGGGTATGCGGATTTTGTATTAGTTGGTGATGATTTAGAATTCGGCGTATGTATCGAAAGAACGGAATATCATTATGAATTCAGTATGTGGGGAATAACGAAAATCTAAATTATGAAAATAATCCACCTTCAGATGATGTAAATCCAATCCTATTGGATGAAAACAATTGGCTTGTATCTAAAAATAATCAATTAGAAGGAATTAGGGTACCTGCTGCTACTTTGATTCAAATGATATAGAATGGCGTTGAAGATAGATAAAAAGGTTCTCTTAACTGAGAGCCTTTTTTCCCTTGTTGGTAACATATGTATTAACTCCTAACGCTATAATCGCTCCAATAAACCCCCACATTGGTCCAATTTTAGTAATATAATTCAATATTTCTTCGCCCATATAAATACCACTCTCCCAAAAACTAACTAAATAAAACATAATATTCAATATAGTAATTTTACCATATAACCACTTCCTAAGTTATCCATATCTTATATTTTGTGTAACTAAGCCAAACGCTACAGCCCTTGATATTTATAACTTTATAGGACTTTTTCTTTTGAGTTACACAATAGAAAATTTATGAATAACTTCACATCCTAAATATAATTTTGTTCCACAAAAAACTGAAGAGATAGATTATTTTTAGTAATATGCTACTTTATTTCAAGAAATTGCTTATCTAATTTCATTCATAAAATAAATAGATAATTAAAAATCAAAAATTTTAAAATCCTTTAAATTATATATTGAGATTTAACAAATTAAAATGTATAACAAACTGTATTTTAAAAAATAACTATGGAATGCTTTTTTATGTTTAATAATATTCCAAATGCTTAACTCAATAAACATCAAATAAAAAAGGATAAAGCAATAATTAGATTTTAAATCTAGTCATTGCTTTATCCATTGCATCCTGGTTTACTCCTATATATCGTAATGTTACCCGCTCGCTTGAATGATTGAATATCTCCATTAGCAAGGCTATATTCTTTGTCTGCATATACATATGATATCCAAATGTCTTACGTAGTGTATGCGTTCCAATCTCGTCTAATCCAAATTCTGCTGCTATGGTACTAAGTATTTTATATGCCATACTTCTTCCTATCGGTCGATTCTTCCCTTGTCTACTCTTAATTAGATATTCATTCTCTTCCATATCTTCACTGTACCATTTCAACTCTCTTCTCAAAGCTGCAGTAATTTGGATACGTTTCTGTTTACCTGTTTTCATTTCACGCATGGAAATATGACTTCCCTTTAAATCTCCAACCCTCAATTTTAGAATGTCACTTATACGTAGGCCTGTATTAATTCCCATAACAAACAAGATGTAATTTCGTTCATTCTTTTCTTTCAGGTATTCCTTAATTTCTTGTATCTGCTCTGGATTGCGAATAGGTTGAACAAAATTCATTATTCATTACCTCCAGTTTCTTCTGCCTCATATACTTCTAATCTAAGAGCAAAAGCTAAATTATAAAACGCTCTAGACTTCCAACGGCGATACGTACGTTCAGCCATTCCAATTTCGTTATAAATCATATAATCACATATGTCTTCTTCTTCTAAATAACGCTTATTAATGATATCCCTCTGAATCTTTCCCGCACGCTCATTACCTAAACGATTTAAAAACTGATCAATGCAGAATGACATATTTTTAAGATATTGTTCACGTTCACTACGCTTTATATTTTCTAACGCTACATCTTCTAATGGATTTCCCACTGTATTTGTAGGGCCATGATATCTCACTTCATATGAAGGAGTGACTTTCATTTCTTCTCGAACCATTCCGAACTGTTTGTAAATACGCACTTCTTCAAGAAGACCCTCTAATTTCTCCTGTGTTGCTGTGCGATCAATTTTAGATAAGAAAGTTAATTGATTCATATATATACGCTCCTTGTCTATTTGGCTAATAACATACAAAAAGCGGACACCAAACTACAGAGCAATATCCCTAATGCTCTTTGTAGTTCAGTGTCCGCTGGTTCTTCCAGTAGGACTAAATATTTAATTGCTATTATTATATCATTTTCTTATTTATTTTTAACTTTTTAAAGGAGTTTATTTAATAACTTGCAAACCACATTAACATTCCATATTATTACTTTTTATGGGATATTTTTCTGATTTACTTATCGAATGCTTACAAATAAAATTGATTAGTACTAATTGATTAAATTATTAATGCGGGAACAAAATGAAAGAAAAGGAATTTAAGGATTTTATAAAAGTACTAAAATTATTGCTTATAGTGGGCTGCGTTTATGCATTTATTCTTATATTAGAATGCATCGTGAGTTCAATTTGGAACCTCCTACTATTTCTTGCAATCATTCTCGTAATATTATGGTGCTATTATAGAAAGAAAAAAGAAAAAAGATATACGAAAGGAATCCTTATACTAATAATACTAATTTTATTGGCAATTTGGTCTATTGGCCCCTGTGTTTACCAGCGACACATTGCTCAAATGGAAAAAACAGAGTTAGAAGAAAAACAAAGAGAAATTGAAGGTAACCAGTACATAAAAAAAATGGAAGAAGATGCGAAGAAAGCTCAAGATGAAGCGAAGGAAGAATCTGCAAAAAGAAAAGCGGAAGAAGACAAATCTAAGAACAGCAAAAAAGAGAAACACTCATCTACTCCAAATTACAATTTTAAAGAAGATAGGGATTGTCCCGATTTTAGGAATGCTTCTGAAGCAACTGAATTTATGAAGAAATCAAAGGCAGCTGGATTTGGAGACCATCGTTTGGATAGAAATGGAGACGGCATTGCTTGTAATTAAGGGATAGTAAGAATTGTTTTTAGGAATGCGGATTTGAATTGTTTCAATATTTTTTCTGAAAAAGTACTTTATTTTACTAAAAGGTGGTTGTGGAAACAACCGCCTTTTTATTTATGACAAAATGAAATTTCTATAAAAATTTCATTTTAAAGCAAAACTATAGAGCCTATCGGCTCTGAGCATCTTCATATACTTATTTATAGCTCCTGTCTACTGCTTTAATAAGTTCCCAATCATCTCTCAACCTCTGTTTCTTTGTTTCAATTTCATTCACAGAGTGATTTAGTTCTTTTCGTAAATACTCCAAATCCTCAATCGCTTTCTTTCCAGCTCCATTTTGCGACCAACCTGCTTGTATAAGATTATAAATATCATTTACTCTCTCTTGATTTTTGTTTATATCTATAATCAAATTTGTTAAACGCCCTAATGCTGCTTCTATATGTTCCTCATTAAAATACATTTGTCTCATTTTTTTAACCACTCAAATCCTTGAAAATTTTCATCTGCTTCCTTATATTCATCGGCTTTTCTCTTTATAAAAGCTGATACTTCCCCGGCTTTTGTCGCATATACTCTACTGGTTTGATCTAAGCAATGATACAACTCTTCAATCCTTCTCTCCAGACGTTGACTCTTAGTTGAACTAAGATGCTGCATTACTTCTGAAACTACTCGTGGTATCTGATTTTGAAATTCTTCCGCACTTTGTTGCATTTTTTTTGCCGATTCTTCTAAGTATTCCATGACTATCTTGATTTCACCATGCTGTATTGAATATCTGGGAGACTTATATAACTTGTGACCCGTGTTTACGTCAACTAACATGGAATTATTAATATTACCGAAACTATCAAAGTGATAATTTCCTAGACCATGATAATCCTTTGCTCCTATTGAATCTAAAAACCTATCAATTTGATGCATCCCATAGTCATTATTTGCTGTTTTAAAATCAGAATTGACCATATAGGTATCACCAATATGTGTTTTATCTTCTCTTAGAGCACCACCGGAAATCGAATCTTTCGGATTTATATAATTAGTTATTTGTCCTTTATATTCTCCTGCATCTACTTTTTTCTTTATGTCCTTTGGAAGCATATCATAAATACCAGGGGCACTGTAAGTAACAGCAGGTACACCACATATTGCACTAGCAAATTGGGCATTGGCACCACCTAAAGAATGTCCTGTAGTTGAAATTTTCGCACCCTGATATTCATTTTTTACTATTTCTAAAAGTGATACTGATTGTGTAAACTGGTTAGCTGCTATTACTTGACTTTTATCATACGGATTTATTTTCTCACCGTCTTGTATCGGATTCTTACCCATTAATATATATTTTGCATCAGTTAAAAAATCAGGCACCGATCTATCTAATGATTCTTTCCCTTCCGTTCCTCTATAAGCAACAACAATTTCTTTAGTTGTTTCATTTTGAAAAACAACTGCATCGAAACCTGTTTCAGGGTCATGCAATTTTGCGCCTTTTGGGTGTATTGGCTTCCAACCGGCAATGTCTATTTTATCTTCTTTTTGATATGCAGCCTCAGATAATTTATTATAAGTTGAATCTGATATAGTAGTAGTCAACCTTTCTCCCTCTTTCCTTAATCCCATTCATTTGGTAATATTAGTATAATTATAGTGGGAGGTGAATTGCAATCAAAAAATCACTAAAAATTACAATAATTATCAGCGTAATTCTTATCAGTATGGCTTCTTGCGCAGTTATAAAATTCATACATACAGCGAATCCTTTAATGTCAATGACTCCCCAAGAAAAGCAAGAAATTAAAAATAAAGCAAACAAAGCTACGATAGAATATTTTAAGAAAGAAAAAAATATTGATGTTACTATTACAGATACTGAATTTTCAAGTGAATTGGGCGGATTAAAACTTTTTGTTAACGGATATATTTCTAATGATAAAACTAAAACTTTTTCTGTTGTAGTATCTTCCACCAATGATTACGAAGTAAGAGAACTTTCCTCACCATAAAAAAGAGAGCTAGATTTGATACACTCCCCTTATAGCAGACAGTAAAAAGAACTCACCTTGATTTCTTTACTATGGAGGGGAGTTTTCTATGAAAAAAAGAAACCTATGTGATTTCAGTTAGCCACCTAAACATGGATGTCCAAGCTTCAAAACCGAATGAAAAATAGAGGTGGTAAGAAATGAAAAAAATCCTTTTAATAACATTATTGGTTGTTTTAGGTTTAGGTTCGTGCACTATATATCAAATTTATAAGGCTACCCACCCTTATAGTGAAAAAGAACAAAATGAAATGAAAGAAAAAGCATCACAAGCCGCTATTGAGTATTTTAAAAAGGAGAAAAATTGGGATATTACAGTGACAAAAGCAGAATTTTCTACAGATATCTCTCGTAGTAGGCTTGAGGTATCTGGCTATATATCTGGTGACAAAAAGAAGAAGGTTTCTGCAAGTATAGATTACAGTAATGATTATACAGTTGGTAGTATAAGTTATTAACATTACAAATTGACTTTTTTCTCTAATAGCATTTTCACCCTCTATAATATCAAATACATAGACAAAACCCAGATAAAGATTATAGTTAAACTTTGTCTGGGTTTTGCTTTTCCATACTCTCCCACTAATTCAATTACTTTACAATCAAAATAAACAATTATGCCCTCTACCTCATATCAATTCGCATAGACCTTTTCACAGTCATATCATCCTCGCAAATTAAAACATACTTTTTTGAAAATAAAAAACTTATAAAATCAGCACTCCAAGCCCCCCCCCCTTTAAATCTCGATTTTTTCTTAAATCTTCTTTTCTAAAATAGTATTAAAGTAATCTCGTCTTCCGCTCTTCCATCCGAATTACTTTTCCACTTTGATATACAAATGATTGTTCACCAAATCCACTTTGAGGTGGTTCTATTAGCTGAACCTGACCATTTTTAACAATATATATTCCGTTTGTTTTCAAATCTATTTCAGCTGTCATTTCAACAAGATTTTCTTTTCTAATTCCCACCAAGATCACTCCCATATGTTATAATTACTTTGTCGAAGTAAGTTGAGAGTGATCTCAGCTTTTTTTATTTGTCTATAGATATTGCACAACATTTTCTGGAACAAATGCTTGGTCAAGTGACAAATGGAGACGTATTGGAATCGGCTTTTTTTCATCCCTTGCTTGCTTACACATTTTTTCTGCCTCTTCCCATACAAATCGTTTATCCTCCGCTCGTTTATAACGCCAAATCCCAATCGTATAATCCTCAAATAACTCATACCGCTCATCAGGCGCTGTAGTTGGTTTTAATTCATCAATTGCTTTGGCTTGGCGTGGTATTTGCACAAACACATCTGTATACCTTAATTTTGAATTCAAACGGTGGATATGAGCTTTCTTAGGATCAAATGATACAACTGGCTCCACGTCAAAAATTGTTAATTGCTTTGGCATTGTTTTTTCCCCTCCAATACCTGCAAACTTGCTATTAGAATCCCTTCAAGCTGCGTTAACGTTAGTTGATCTAATGTTTGCCCGTTAATTTCAGTTAATCCTAATCCCAATAATTTACGAATGATTATTAGTTTTCTACGTTCTACTTCCTGACGTAACAACATGATTAAGCCTCCTGTTGATGATTGAACTTTCTCTCTAAATTTACAAACTTACTAAATTCTTTAATGAATGCTAGTTCAACAACACCAACTGGACCGTTCCTTTGCTTCGCTAAAATAATTTCCGTTATGTTTTTATTTTCTGTCTCGCGGTCATAGTAATCTTCACGGTATAAGAACGCTATTAAATCCGCATCTTGCTCAATTTGACCATTCTCACGTAAATCTGATAGCAATGGTCTCTTATCTTGCCTACTTTCTACAGCACGACTTAACTGTGATAATGCAACTACACATACATTTAGCTCTCTTGCCATCAGTTTTAACTTACGACTAATCTCACCGATTTCTTGCATACGGTTCCCTCTATGCTTTGGATCCCCTACAATAAGCTGCAAGTAATCAATTGCAATTAAAACCTTTTTATCAGGGTACTTACGCTTTAATTCCCTAGCCTTTGCATAAATCTCTTGCATCGTTACATTTGCTTTATCGTAAATTTCTAATGGCAAATCATTAATTAATCCCATCGCTTGACTAATCTTTTCCCAATCCTTTAAATTACATAGCTTCTTAGGATTCTTTAATTTCGTAGCATCAATATTTCCAGTACTTGAAATCATCCTCTTAAGTAGCTGTTCCTCCCCCATCTCGAGCGAAAAGATTCCTGTTGCTGTATGAGCACTTGCTGCATGAAAAGCGACGTTTAATACAAATGCTGTTTTCCCCATTGAAGGACGGGCACCGACAATGATTAAATCGCCTTCTTGTAACCCTGCTGTCATTCTATTCAAGTCGTCATAACCAGTTGGAATACCAGTTAAATCTCCTACATCAAATTGCATGTTCTTATACAAATCAACAAGCGTATCTTTCAAGTTAAATTCATCTGAGTAACCCGTTTCTTCAATGGCGCTTAATTCATCAATTGATGTACTAATAGCACTCATGTCCCTATCTTGCTGAAGGCGGTTATATAAATTACCAGCAACCTCTTGAGCATGTCTCATCTTCCAAGCTTCAATCACTAAACCTTCGTGATATGAGAAATTCTTAGTTGTTGTTACAACTTCCGTCAGGTTTACAAAGAATTCGATTCCGCCAATTTGATGCGTAAAGCTTTCATCGAATTTTCCAATGAGAGCAACAAGATCTATCGGAACCTCATCATTCTCTAATTCTCTCATTGCCTTGAAAATCACTTGATGCGTTGGTAAAGAAAACTGTTTTACCTTTAGCTGACAATCTTTAATTAAATCGCCTTCTTGGATTATGCTACCTAAAACACTTTGTTCAGCTTCAACATTGCGAATCATATCATTACTCATTTGGCCAACCACGCATTCTGTTGATTAAGTACTGCAAGTTCTTCTTCTGTTGGAATGTTCTGCTCCCATGCTTGTTGCTGCTGTATTACGTTTTTAGTAGTTTCTGATAAGCCTTTTTGTTGATAAGGTGCTTTTGTCTGTTGCTGCGCTTTTGTTAATCTCTGAGCACGAAATGCTTTATCAGCTGCCTCAACATCAGTTACTTTTTTAAAGCCTTTAAGATGCCAATCTCTTAAAATCGTATTTACGTAAGACATGTTTCTCGTATTCTTCTCTAAAGCAATCTCCATAGCCTTAATAACTAGTTCTGCATTTAAATCATCTATCCAAGCATAAATACCATCTGCAATAAAAGGTGTAATGAATCCGAAGTTTTGCTCATAAAAAGAAATTGGATTAACCTCAACAACTTCTTCCGCGCCTGCGCGTTCTTCTTGTTGTTGTTCTTTTTCTTTTTCTTTTTCTTTTTCTTTTTCTTTTTCTTTTTCTTCTTCTTCCTTGCTAGGGTCTTGGAAGCCCCTTATAAGCCCCTCCAAACGGACTGATAAATACTCCTTAATACGAGGGATTTTAAAATCTTGTTCTCGTTCTAATTGCAAGCAAGTTTCATAGAAATCAACTAAAAAATCCTGGTCCTTTACAGATTGAATTTCTTTTAAAACACACTTTTCAATGTTTACATTTTTAATTGGATTGAATTTCAACCAGTTGATTAAGAACAAGTCTTTTGTTTTTTGGTTGTAATTAATTTTTCCGTATTCAGCAAAACGTTCTAATAGCTTCATAACAGTTTCACGGTTATATCCTGTATCAGTTTCAATAATACGAAGTGGAAGCTCATAGATTCCTGATTGAGACGTCTTACTGTTTGTCATCAAATATAAGTAGAAATACTTCTCCTCCGGTGTAAGATCTAACACAAATGAATCCTGCCAAAATGAAACGTGTACTGGTCTATAAACTGCCATATTATTCATCCTCCCGTTTACATATCGCGAATCCGTCCTCTACACGTAATAAGCGATAATTCTTATATCCTATTTTGAGATATTGTCTTATTAAGTAAATTAGGTGTCGCTCTGATGTTGCTTGTTGAAACACTTTAGGGTTCAGCAACACTCTATGTAACGATTTGTCTAAAAGCATGTAGCACACTCCGTTGTTATACGAATACTAATTTGATATAATTAATCCTAAGATCTTTTGCAAGACCGTTTGTCTATCACTCTGCCAAGTGATAGATCTTTTTATTTTCTACGTTTTACTAACGAAGCGTTAACTCCTCTTGCTCTTAAATCTTTAATTACTACACGATAATTCATCGTTGCCTCATGTTCCTCTTTTGTATCACGAAGCATTTTAAATTCCCTTATACATCGCTCCAGCTCTTCTTCCCAGTGATTTGATTCTTCGGTTGATTCTGCATTAAACATGTTATGAATACATTCACTCATACAGTTACGAAGTTTATTCGCAAATGAGACATCCCCAGGAAGAACTAGATCATGAAGACGATTGTTTTTATCATTCATAAATTACATCTCCTTTCTGGTCATAATGACAAGCAAAGTACTTTTCTATTTTTTATAAAAATATTAAAAATCTATTATTTCGGTATAAATTAAACTTAATGGAAGAAACTATAAGTTCATTAAGTTGTCCAAAAAATTAATATAATGATATAATTATTTTGTAAAATATATTGTCAGCTACTGTTGTCTAGGCGGTAGCTTTTTCTTTTGCCCATTTATGTTTCAAAATAAATGACGCTTCAATAATCTTGATTCGAATCCCCAACAATTTCTTCTCTTGTTTTAGCTCAACTGTTTTTGAATCCTCATTAAGTAATTCTGCTATTTTAATTTCACCAGTTAGTTTTGCATCATAGCGAATTAATTCCTTATATTCTCTTAAACTAGGTTTCTTATAATCTACTGTCATTTCCCTTCCTCCTTTACAGCACCTTTGTTAAATTAATTAAGCTATCCACCGATTGAATAATAACGTTCTCCGCCATAGCCTTTTGCAACCAACTTCTTTGTATTTGTTCCATAATGCCAAAATGAACTTGTTCAAGAGCTTGAACTACACATTGAGTAGCTTGGATTGTATCGAAGATTTCTTTTGCATGAACTGCGTATTCATGTTTCTTTTTTTCATCATGCTTCCATGATCTTGTTGTAACTTGTAAGTTCATGATTTCCTTTGCTGCCGCAATTCCCTCTTCAGCTTGTTTAATGTAGTTCATAAATTGTAGATTTACATCTTGAGTTAAACGTGGATCTGTAGGTGGTAACCCAACACCATAAATATGTTTAATCGCTTGTTGATTTAACTTTGCTCCTGTTGCATGGCACCAATCCATCGCAAGTTCAAATTCTGGTTTAGAAAGTCCAGATTCAATACGGGTTAGTCTTTCATGTGTAATACCAAGGTACTTAGATAAACCTTTCTTCGTTTTCAGCTGAACATTGTCACAACATTCTCTGGCATTCTGTAATAATTCTCCTATCGCTGAATTGCAGTATATGCTTGTTCCCATATCTGTTCGCCTCCATATTTAGTTTTCAAATGGTTACAATGAACTTAGTACATATGTAACTTGTCTACTTTTCATATAAAAAGAGAGGAACTATTCCTCAACATTTTCTTTTACTTGTATTTCTTTGATGATGGCCCAACCAGCCTTGTAATATGCTTGACGGATTTTATCAATATCCTTTTGTGATTTTGGCTCAGGAGCCACAACATGGACTTTCGTTTTTCCAAATTCATAAGTCGCCGCATATTCTTCTTGTTGGCTCATGGTGTCACCTCTTGAAGTGCTTTTTATATGTTTATGCGACGGTTCTGTTGGTACTGCCATGTTAGTTGATGGCATTTTCTCACCTGCTTTCCATCTATTAAGTATAAGATTCTTGTACTCTTGTACATCAAATTAAATCCTTTACATCACTACCAAGAATAGTGGCTAATCTAATAGCCTTTTCAAGATTTGGATTACTATAACCATTTTCCCAATTACTTATTGTAGATTTTGTAACTTGCATTTTTTTTGCAAGATCTTGTTGCGTTAACTTACTTTTTTTCTAGCTCTAATTAATTTGATATTTTTGTTCACTGTCTCGCTCCTTGTATAAGTATTTTGTACTTTTATTATAGGTATAAGATTCTTGTACAAAGTTTTACAATCCATCTTTATAAGGTACAATATCTTTGTACTTTTTATTAACGGGAGGTGCTAAAAATGTTGAGACAAAGATTAAAAGAGATGCGTAAAACGCGTAAGCTCACTCAGCAAGGATTAGCCGATAAAGTAAATACCACTAAAGGCACCATTAGTAACTATGAGAATGGTCATAGCACTCCCTCAAACGAAATGCTAAAAGATTTAGCGAATGTTTTAGGAGTAACAACAGATTATCTATTAGGAAGAGAAGATGAATCAAGAGTGTCTAATACACTTCCTGATTTAAACAAAAAAGATACTCGTGATATCGCTCGTGACTTAGAAAAGACTTTAAAA
The DNA here is from genome assembly GCF_049310765.1 of Bacillus sp. PSXD-155. Lineage (NCBI taxonomy): Bacteria > Bacillati > Bacillota > Bacilli > Caryophanales > Bacillaceae > Bacillus > Bacillus sp. PSXD-155. The sequence goes on from NZ_JBMOWC010000071.1 coordinate 15,162, forward strand.
GACTTAGAAAATAGCGAAGATGCTTTAATGTTTGATGGAGAACCAATAGACGAACATACAAAAGAAATGATTCGCATTTCTCTAGAAAACTCTATGCGCATGGCAAAACAATTAGCAAAACAAAAATTCACTCCAAACAAGTATAAAAAAGATTGAACGGAGCGAGAAATGAAAATTAAAGACTACGTAATGAAAATCGTAAAAAAACACGGCACAACAAACCCCTTTGAAATTGCTAAACGAAAAGATATTATAGTGTTGTTTGAAGACCTTGGGAATACTCTTGGTTTTTACAACACTTATAAACGCTTTAAATTCATTCATATTAATAATAGGATTGATGAAACCACACAACGCTTTGTCTGTGCTCACGAACTAGGACATGCTCTATTACACCCAAAAGCTAATACTCCATTTTTACGAAATAAAACCTTTTTTTCTGTAGATCGATTAGAGATCGAAGCAAATACATTTGCAGTCGAACTCTTATTACCTGATGAAATGATTTCTGAATATCAAGATACAAATCTATCAATTCAAGAAATAGCTGAGATCTATGGAATTCCAGAAAGTTTTGCTCGTTTAAAAAGTTATTAATATGAATTTAAAATACAACTTTATAAGTTAGGAGCTACATAAATGAAAATATTTTTCTCATTTCTATTTGCAATAGCAATGCTGGCCACGTTTATTTTATTAATCACATCTTTGGTATTTCGTTTAAAAAAGAAACCAAACACTAAGAAATATTTTAAGTTTACAGGAATAGCTTTTATTTTATCTATTATTTCATTAATTGTAGTTAACATGAACATGACACCACAGGAAAAACAAGAAATTCTCGCTAAACAAAAAGCTGAAGAAAAGTTAAAAGCCGAAGAAAAGCAAAAGGATAAAGAGCACAAAGAGGCTGAAGAAAAGCTAAAAGCTGAAGAGAAACAAAAAGCTAAAGAGCAAAAAGAAGCTGAAGAAAAGCTAAAAGCCGAAGAGAAACAAAAAGCTAAAGAACAAACAGAAGCTGAAGAAAAGTTAAAAGCCCAAGAGGAACAAAAAGCTAAAGAGAAAAAAGAAGCTGAAGAAAAGCTAAAAGCCGAAGAGAAACAAAAAGCTAAAGAGCAAAAAGAAGCTGAAGAAAAGCTAAAAGCCGAAGAGAAACAAAAAGCTAAAGAACAAAAAGAGGCTGAGGAACAAAAAAAAGCTGAAGAAAAACAAAAAGAATTTACTTCCTATGCCCAAAACATTAGAGGTGGAAATTTTATTAAGGATATGAAACTTAATAATAAAGATGCTGAAATTACATTCCATGATTCATTTGCATCTTATAAATCAGCAAAACCAGATAGCAACGTTACTGAAGAACAATATAAACAATATTTTTCAACAGGGGATGCTATTGAAAAAATGTTTGTAAGCGAACCTGCGAGATTACTAAGACAATTTCCAGATTTGAATGCTGTAAAAATGACTCTTCCATTTGAAGGAAAAACATACAATATCAACTTAGATAGAAAATCATTAAATTCACACTTAGAATTTAAAATTGAGGATTTAAAAGTTGAAGATAAATCTTGGGTCAAGAAATTTAATGATCCATACGTATATAATAAAGCAAAACGTAAAGCGTTCTTTACGAAATTTGTTACTGTCCAATAATGTATCACGTTTATTACTGATTCTTTACAGCAGTAAACGTTATATTAAATTATTAAAAGGAGTTATGATTTTTATGAGTGATATATCCAATGTACTCAAAGGGTTAGGAGGATTAGCCGCTACCCTTACTTTTCTTGTGGTTATATATCAATTTGTCCTTAAATATAGGACTACAAATGAATTTGATAAACTTTTTATAAGTAAAGCTGAACGAGAAAAACAAAATGATTTTAAATTTATAATGGAGGCCTTATTGATATTTTTTGCTTTTTATCTTTATCCATTGATTACCATTTCGCAATTTATTTCCTTATCTAAATCTACTGTTAATGCTATGACTGGTTGGGTAAGTATCCTTGTAATCCTTTCAACCATAATGTTTATGTTCACTGTTTATTATGCCAGTAGAAAAACAATTCCTACAGAAAAATACACTCTGGTTAAGAGAATAGGCCTAGTAAATATAATACTTAGCCTACTTTGGTACATACCTTCATTACTAATTGTAACAACATATAAATCTTGGTCGGCATTATTCATTATAATTCCACTGGTTTTATTATATAGTCTAATTCTAATGAAATCCCTTTATAAGACTAGAAACACACCTCAGAGTAAGTATATCGTAACTACTATAGATGCAGAGGAATTCAGCAAACTCGAGCTTATCCATGCATATATTATTGATGAAGATCGAACTGTTCTTTATGAAACTTGTGCAACTTCAGAAGAAACATTCTATGTATGCGATTTTTCGTCTGAAGTTTATTTAAAGTATAAAAAAATTGATATACCAACCGATCAAATTATTGAAAAAAATATAAGTCTAAATGTAAATTCAAATCAACAAAGTAATGAAAGTACCAACACCGAAACAAATGCACGCATAGATATCAATGTAAATATAAATTCAAAATAAATTTATTATAGCTCCTTTTCAGGAGCTTTCTTTTTACTTCTTCTATCTACCTACTTTTCGTATATTAGATATTAACAAGGAGGTCTAACTATGAAAACCGCAATCTACCTAAGAAAATCCCGCGCGGATCTCGAAGCCGAAGCACGCGGCGAAGGCGAAACATTAGCAAAACACCGCTCTACCCTGCTGAAAATTGCCAAGGAAATGAACTTAAATGTTTTAGCTGTCCGTGAGGAAATCGTTTCTGGTGAGAGTTTAGTGAAACGACCTGAGATGTTAGCATTGCTTGAAGAAATTGAAGATAACAAATATGATGTTGTTCTTTGTATGGATATGGACCGTTTAGGTCGTGGTGGTATGAAAGAACAAGGAATCATTTTAGAGACGTTTAAACGCTCTAATACGAAGATTATGACCCCTAGGAAGACTTATGACCTAAATGATGAGTGGGACGAAGAATACAGCGAATTTGAAGCGTTTATGGCTCGTAAGGAGTTAAAGATTATTACACGACGCATGCAACGAGGTCGTGTCGCCAGTGTAGAGGCTGGGAATTACCTTGGTACACATGCACCATTCGGATATGATATCCATCGCTTAAATAAGCGAGAACGTACTTTAACGATTAATCCAGAAGAAGCTTCAGTTGTAAGAATGATATTTGATTGGTATGCAAATGAGGATATGGGAGCAAATGCAATTAGGAGCAAGTTAAATGATCTTGGCTACAAAAGTAAGTTAGGTAATGAATGGAACCCCTACAGCATCTTAGATATATTAAAGAACAATGTTTATATCGGAAAGGTTACTTGGCAAAAGAGAAAAGAAGTAAAACGTCCTGACGCTGTGAAACGTAGTTGTGCAAGACAAGATAAATCAGATTGGATTATTGCTGATGGCAAACATGAGCCAATTATACCTGAAAGTTTATTTGAACAAGTACAAGAAAAATTAAACTCAAGATATCACGTTCCTTACAATACTAACGGAATTAAAAATCCTCTAGCTGGCATTATTAAATGTAGTAAATGTGGTTATAGCATGGTCCAACGTTATCCGAAGAACCGAAAAGAAACGATGGATTGTAAACACCGTGGCTGTGAAAACAAATCAAGTTATACTGAATTAATTGAGAAGCGTTTACTCGAGGCATTAAAAGAATGGTACATCAATTATAAAGCTGATTTTGAAAAACATAAGCAAGATGACAAATTAAAAGAAACACAAGTCATTCAAATGAATGAAGCTGCATTACGCAAGCTTGAAAAAGAATTAGTGGATGTCCAAAAACAAAAAAATAATTTACATGATTTATTAGAACGTGGCGTTTACACAGTCGATATGTTTTTAGAACGCTCGAATATAGTTTCTGACCGTATAACTGAAATTACTTCCACTATGGAAAACTTAAAGAAAGAAATTAAAACCGAAATTAAGAAGGAAAAAGTCAAGAAAGATACAATACCTCAAGTGGAGCATGTTCTTGATTTGTACTTTAAAACAGATGATCCCAAAAAGAAAAACAGCCTCCTAAAGTCGGTTTTAGAAAAGGCTGTTTATAAAAAGGAAAAGTGGCAAAGGCTCGATGATTTCGAACTTGTGCTTTACCCTAAGCTCCCTCAAGATGGCGACATATAAGCGTTTATGCTTTGTCGTCACCTTGTTGGTGTAATTAG
>NZ_JBMOWC010000072.1:0-18836 GCF_049310765.1 Bacillus sp. PSXD-155
ATGTTTGGCTGTTTGCGTTGGTCCTAAATTACATCCATATCCGAATGTAGTAACAATATAACGTTCCGTAGGATTTTCTAATTTAGGATCAGATCCGGATAAAGGACCAAAATGTCTTGTCCAATGAGTCCAATGTTCTACATTACAAAGTATATCTAATACGGTTCGCTCTGGTAAACGTTGTATAATTTCTTTTTCTAATAATTTACTACTTGTAGATACATTTCTTCGTGCTAATCGTTTTAAAATAGGTTCGCCATCTTCTGTTATAATCACTTGTCCGTTATTTGGATAATTTAAATCTACCGTATTGGCAACAGAAGTTAATTTGTGTTTTAGTTGTTTAACAAAATTAGTAGGAGATGAAGGGAAATTAAGTTCTTCGCAATACTCCTTAACTATCGGTTCGCATTCTTCCCAAGGTAATAACTGTTTCCTATAATCAGCGTATTTTTCAGAACCTTGTACACTTACGTCACCTGTCTTTAATTCGGAAGCCAAATAGGAAAATATACAAAGTTCCAGACGTTTACGATACAATAAATTAGAGTCTTTTCCAACTCGAAGAGTTTGTCTCCATTGCTCGTTTGCGAATGATAAATCAAGATTAGTAGGAAGCTGTTCTACTCTCCGATTTTCATTTAGCAACAAAAATTGTAAAGCTTTTATAAGAGAATCATCCTGAGTCGTTGAATCCAATTCTAATAATGAAATCAATCGAAATAGAGTCTTTCTGTGACTGTTATAGAACTTTTCTAATAAAGGAAGATAATTATTCCTGTTATACGCCGAAATGGCTAAGCAATCTTGTTGCAAAGAATCGATACCGCCTTTTTCTTCAAATAACTCCGTTATTTTACTTCCTATCATGTTCGTATCATCATGCGTATGAGTTGTATGTAAAACTTCACTCAATATAGAAATAAGGTTTTCACTTATAGAACGTTGCTGTTCTCGTAAAAGAGCTAATTCTTCTTTTCCTCTTTTATGTATCCTAGCAATCCTTTTTAAAAACATATCTATTAAATTATCTCTTGTTACAATTTGTGAACGATAAATAACAGACAATAACAACATATACCTTTTAGCCATATGAAAGTCTTTTATTTCCGATGCATCTAAAGCTAGTGCTTCTGATGCAAAGTGTTTAATTTTAGAATTTGGAATCTCTTTTAATAGTTCCTCGATGTTCGACATAAATGATGTAATAAAATCTAATTTATTTTGTAGCTCTTTCATATGAGAAATTGAGGGGCTTTTAGGAAGTTCTTTAAAATAATTAAAACCAGAATGCTTGGTTTCTTGCGAAGTATAAAGTAATTCTTCAAGTTTATGTTTTTCTTGTTTTGACAACCGAGTCATAACTGTGTGACACAATTGGTTGTTAACCAGTGTTCGTACACGACGAGAAAGTCTATCTAAAGTACTGAATGCTGGCAATTCATAGCGTTCTTTAATTAATTCTTCAATTGCAACATTAATTAAATCCGGAGGATGATCCATCACATGAGAAGCATGATAGATAGCCTTTGTAGCTACATGCAAAGCATCTTTTCCAAATGCATATACCTGTAAATATTGACGAATTTCTTTTTGATGTCGATACATCACTTTTGGATTGAATTTAAGTTCTATTTCATCAGATATATTAAGACATGATCGAATATGTTGAAGCACCATCGGTGGAATATCCTTAGGACGTGGAAAGTAGCCTAATCGTTGAAAAGACTTTAACATGACTAAACAAATAAAAACTGAACTCTCTCCACGTGCTACACGATGTGCAAATATATTTTCTTCATGTGTAATCGTATAAATTGCTGCAAGTTCTTTCTTAGTTAAGTTTTGTTTAAACCTGGGATATGCTGTACGTTCAACTGAAGTCAATCTCATTCCTCCTAGTTAGAATTACACCAAAGGTGGTTGCGGACTCTTTCATCTTACGATAAAGAGTCCGGCTTTGTCTATTATGGGTAGACCCTAATCATCCATCGGTCGGTTATTGAAAACACTCGCTTTCGATTGTATGATTAGGGTGTATGATAATAGGTTAGAAAATGAGGTGGATTTTTAAAAATGAAAATTGCTTATGCTAGAGTTTCAACTTTAGATCAAAATTTAAATAGACAAATACAAACATTAAAAGAATTTGGAGCGAAAAAAATATTTACGGAACAAAAATCTGGTGCATCTGTTCATAATAGAGAGGCATTTCAAGAGGCGCTACAATTTGTTCGAAGTGGAGATACATTTATGGTAGAAGCTATCGACAGACTCGGACGTAATTATGATGAAATTATTGAGACTGTTAATTATCTAAAGAGAAAGGAAGTAAAGTTAATTATTACTAGCCTACCTATTATGGCAGAAGCAATTGGAAATTCTTTGTTAGATAAATTCATCAAGGATTTAATTATTCAAATCTTGGCTATGATTGCGGAACAGGAACGAACAGAAACGAAAAGGAGACAGGCACAAGGAATTTCGATAGCCAAACAGAAAGGTGTCTATAAAGGAAGACCTACTATCTATTCTCCAACAGCAAAGGACCCTCAAAAAAGATTAGTATACAATCGAGTAGTTGAAATGTTAAATGATGGCGAAGCCATTTCTCATATTGCAAAAGAAAACGGTATAACTAGGCAAACTGTATATAGAATAAAGAACGCCATATCTAATTCAGACAGTTATATGGAGGTATAAATGAAAAGTTCGGATTCTCAATTAAAAAGCCGCGGGAAAATTACACTTGAAGATTTACAACATTATAATACTCACTCAAATCTTGAATTATTAGAAATGATTAAATCAAAAGAAGCATATAAAAGAACTATCGCTATAAAATTACTATCAGAGAAAAAGGATTTAAATGATAATTTGATTCGTTTGTTTCTTCAAACTCTTACACAAGAAAACAAACTTTATACAAAAATTGAATTATGTGACGCACTTTCAAAAGGTAATGTTCAGTCTGCTAAGATGATGGTCGAATATTTAGGGCAGATAGGCAATAATCAACATAAAGTATTACCTACTAATGGTTTCAATAAGAAAAGTTATCCTTTGCCGAGGGATATTATCGCTAGAACTCTAGCTCATATGAAAAAAGAGATTCTACCAATTTTATTGGATGTACTAAAAACAGATAATATTCTTGCAATTAGAGAAGTCATTGATGCAATAGGCTTTATGTGTTTTTACCAAAAACTACATTCAAACCATCAAATTATCGATGCACTTTTACTATGTTTAAAGGCCAATTTCAAAGATGATATTACTCGATGGAAATTGGTTAGAGCTTTTGAAAGTTTTAACGATATCAATGTTATTCACACTCTTTTGGACATCGAAAAAAATGATGATCAGCCGATTATAAGAAATGAAGCCAAAAGGTCCCTGAGAATAATAAATAGCCGAACTGGCAATTAAAAAATGACTTATCTATTGATAAGTCATTTTTATATCTCAATTATCAACAATATAATTTAACAAAGCCAAAAAAGAAAAAATCCGATTCCAAAACTAATTGGGAATAAAAGTAAGTCTATGACCTATTTTTACACGTATCTCGGCTGTACCCCTATTAGAGAAAAATGGATTAAATTATAAGATTCGTAAGTACTATTTATATTCAGATTATCAGGGAGCTGTTCAATATTACTATATAAGAACAACTGATAATACAATTATTGATTTGTGTCTCTCGGATTTTCCAGAAATCTTCGCTGTCCATGAAGGATTTAGCGATAAACAAATTAGAAAGATTTACAACTGGAACTTATAAGTTATATAAATAACAAATGTAATTATTGGAGGAATGGAAAATGAAGATTGCTGTATCGGAATGGAAAGCATTGAAAAAAGAAACAAAGTTAAAGTTATTGCGTTATGCGATGTTAGAAAGCAAGTATAAGTATGCAAAATAAAAGCTCTTCATTTGCAAAAAGCAAACAAAGAGCAGAGTCATGAGTGACCATCTGGGAAAGAAATTGGCACATTTCTTTCCCTCTTATTTTAACATATAAAAAGATGTAGAGAAAAGGGGCATGTAGAATGGAAGAAGGTTGTATTTCCTTTCAGCAAAGGGTTAAAGAGTTTCTTATTATGATTGTCTGTTTTTGGTTCATTATGTTTCTCATGTACGGTGAAAGCCTGTTACAATAGAATGGAGTCGAAAGTCTAAATACCCTTAGGTAGCTCTCATAGGTGTAAGATCTATGGGGGCTTTTTAATAAGAGATATATAAAATTTCACGTACCGTAATATTTAATAAAAAACAAACAACATAATCAATAGTCTACATTTAATTTTGTGCTTAATTAAGCCGCTTAATGGATTCAGTCTCGTCTATTTTGGATACTATCTTATGTGAAATGGCGATATTATTTTTATATTGGATAGATTTCTTGCGAAATATGTACCTAGAGTCGTATTTCAATTTAAATATGATAGTATTACACTTAGTATGAGCCTTATATTTTATTATTTTGTACTAATCATGGGGGGAAGTATATGCGTAAATTGTTCAGTGGAAAACGTGTACTAGAAAGAGAAACAAACGAAGGTTCATCGTATTTTGTGGTACCAGAAGAGAAATTTCAGAAGTATGTGGTGCTATGGGGATATTTAATCCCACACGGAGTTTTCAATCAGCCTAATAAATGGGTAAATACATATACGATAAACCCTTTGGATACATATGTTTTAGTAACAGAATTCAATCCTAAAGAGTATGAATATATGATTTATGAAGAAACAAGGGTTGCTAGACAATTGCATCAAATATTAGAACCTTATGGAATAGATATTAATAATGAATTTGAAGAATTCGTAAAGTTAGAAGAAATCCCTGAAGCAGCCATAAGCAAAGTAAAAGATTGCTTAATAGAGAAAAAGTGTATGAATGATTATCCAGAAGACTTTCCAGTAGTCGACGGCTATGAATATATAATTAAGGGCGAGAAAAAGAAACTCATTATTGAAACTGAAACTTATCATGATGATGATACACTATATGACCAAACGGGGAATTTTGATCGCAGTTATATCGTTGAAACTTATCGTAAGACAGTTACAAATGGATTTATTTATGTATTTAAAACGCATGACAATAACTGGTATCAATATTATGCAGAAGACGCAAGTAAAGACTGTTGGATCATGAAAGAAATATATGATGATGAATTAGACGATTTACCAATTTCATCTTATGAACTTATTGAAACAGAGAAACGTGAAATTCCAGAAGAAGATTTAAAGGCTAATATTAGTTGGGAAGAATTACTCGATCCGCATAGGGAATGTGATTTCTATTACTCTGATAAAATGTTTGCAATGAGTTTCTTAGCTAATGAAGGAAGATATAATGTAGTAAACGTTGACGGGGAATGGAAAAGATATAGTGAAATGGTCTTTAAAGGAGAAGAACCGTTTTCTAAATGGGATGATTTAGAATATATTGGGACGGCTAAACAAGGGGCAACTGAAGGAAGACAATTTACCCAAGAAGAAATGATGCAATTTGCAGTGTATATGAGAGAAAAGAAAGAGAATTCATTATTGCATTAATCAAAAGGGTGTACGAATTGGGATATTTCAATCCTGGATTGCTTCTTCCTGATCTAGACCAGGAAGAAGCAAAACAAGTGTTAAATTATTGATACAAGGAGAGATAGGTTTCATGCTCAAAAAATTATTAGAAATATTCCATAGCAGTAAATCGACGAGGAATAAATCAAATGAGCATCAAAAAATTATTCAGTATTCAAATAATAAATTAGATAATGCACATCTAGAATTCTTAAAATATATAAATAAAAAAGATTATACTAAAGTACCAAACTATTGGTGCGAATATATAGGGAAGATAGATGCCACAATATCTGAATTATTACATATGAAACTGTTAACAAAACCTAATGAGATTCAATTGCTTGAGACCAATACTGTAAAAACATTAAAAGAATTAGCAAAAAAGAATGGAATAAAGGGATATTCTAAATTAAAAAAATCCGAAATTATTGAAACTCTTTTACAAAACCTTTCAAAAGAGGATATTTATCAAGCACATAAAAATCTGACTATATATGTATTAACACCCAATGGTGAAAAACTCGTTAATGACTACCAGGAACAGAAAAATACAGAACGTAACCAACTCATATTTCGTATTGCCCAGTGTATCGAAGATAATAATTTGATAGCAGCAGCTAAAGCAGTTATTAAATATGAACAACAGCAAGTGTTCAATAGAGGATTAGGTATTGATTGGAATACTGTTGAACCTAATCAGTTATTGAATACAAGTAGTGAAATTTTCAACTTAGCTTTTCATGGTCTTGATAATACAGAAGAATTTAAAAAATTAATAAAAAAACATCTAATTATCGGTGAGTTACTAGGAGAGGATATTGGTAAAATTCCCAATAGATTTTTAACTGAAACTACAGAAGAAATTAAATGCTCTTCATTAGAAAGTTTCCTAAAGAATCCTCATGGTGGATATGCTAGTAGAATGAATTCGAGCAATAATGATAAGGTAGAATTATATTTACACTATGTACTGTTTAAAGCGTCAAATCAAAAAAGGTTAAACAATTTGTTATCTGTTAAAGCTGGAGATGGAATTGAAATATTAAAAACAGAGAGTCCTGAAGAGTGCTCAATTTGCGGAAACGTAAAAAATATATACTTATGGGACGAAGTTGAATATATTCCAAAACTACCCCTTCATTTTGGATGTCGGTGTTTATATATTGCTTATTTTAAGCAGAGTAACTATTAGTAGGGGTCCCGCCAACAAAACGCGAATTTCGTACGATAAGGAATTTTTTATTAAAAAAACTTAGTTTTTCTGTACGTTAAGAAGGTTCCATAAACGGTATTTAATGTTTGGTATGATACTTTATTTTTGGTAATGAGTTTTGGAACTGGTTTTAAACGTATTTCAATTAGTTTAGATAGATATAAATAAAGTTCCATAAACGAACGTTTTAGGGACTAGGTGGACTATCTGGTACTGGTTAGTCCACCTCAATAGCAATAAGGTTTCTATAACCAACTAGTGAATAAAGTCCTTTTAAACTAAAATAGGCATTTAAAAAATGTTGTGATATTCTATTAAAAACAACAATTTATTCAGTGAATAAATTTCGATCTAGAAAATGGAGGATTTAGGATGTTAATGATGGAGCACTTTATATAACGTTATACAATACTAATTAGAGGTCCGCCTTTTAGAAATGTTTATAAAAACTTATTAATATTATTTACATTTTTAGGAGGAATAAAGAATGCGTACAGAAAAAGAAATGATGGAATTAATATTAAGAGTTGCTAATGAAGATGATAGGGTAAGAGCTGTTGGAATGAATGGTTCTAGAGCAAACTCTAATGTACCAAAAGATAATTTTAGGGATTACGATATCGTTTATCTTGTATCAGATTTCCAATCATTTTTAAATAATCCTGATTGGGTAGATGTTTTTGGGAAAAGAATAATAATGCAAACACCCGAGGATATGGAGTTAATTCCACCTGAATTAGATGGAAGATTCACATACCTAATGTTATTTGAGGATGGGAATAGAATTGATTTAATGCTTATTCCTATTGAGGAAAAAAATGAGTATTGTTCTGAAGATGGATTAACAATTATTCTGTTAGATAAAGATAAAAAAATGCCTATACTAGATGAGCCAACAGATGAAGGATATTGGGTTAAAAAACCATCCGCTGTTTTTTTTGCTGATTGTTGTAATGAATTTTGGTGGATTTCGACTAATGTAGCTAAAGGGTTATGGAGAGAAGAAATACTTTACGCTTATGAACACTTAAATAGTGTAAGAGAAATGCTATTAACAATGCTTGAGTGGAAAGTTGGCATAGAAACCAATTTTTCATTGAGTGTAGGGAAAAACAGTAAGTACCTAGAGCGCTATGTTAATAAGGACATATGGGAAAGTTTATTGAAGACGTACCCTAATGGAGAGTATAAACAAGTATGGAATTCCCTTTTTGAAATGACTCGTTTATTTGAACAAGTAGCTATTGAAGTTGCTGATATTCTAGAGTATCAATATCCTTATGAAGAAGCGAATAAGGTAAAGGATTATCTTAATAAAAAATAAACAACTATACCTTTAACCCCGTCCTAAATTTAGAACGGGGTTATGGTAGTTTGAACTTGTAAAATTAAATAACTTTATTGTCATTTTACATCTAAGCGTACGAAATTCGCGTAATGTTGGTGCTACCCCTAGTAGGCCTAATCACAGGGTTGCTGCTCTAGACCGCAAAGTAGCAGATAAGTGTAGAGATGATAGAGGAACATAGGAGCAAAGCAGATATGCTCCTTATGTTGTTTCTAGGGTCCGTTTCTGAATAGCTCTGTATAAAGATCCTTGTGAAATACCAGTGCCATCTATAATTTCTTTTACAGAGTATTCTTTGCTGTCGTACATTCGTAAGGCCAAAGCTATTTTATCTTTGTCAACCTTCGGTCTTCCAAGCTTTTTCCCACGCTTCTTGCTCGCTTCCAATCCCTCTTTTACCCGTTCAGCGATGAGATTCCGTTCCAATTCGGCAATAACGCACATCATTTGAAACATAGCCTTTCCTGTTGACGTTCGTGTGTCCATATTCTCCTTCAAAGAAACAAATTGTACTCCTATATCTTCAAACTCTTGAATGATGTTTAGAATGTCAATCGTTTTACGACCTAAACGTGAAATACTCTCGACCACAACAATATCATTTGCCCGAATTACATTCATTAAAGTCTGTAAACCTTGACGATCTTTCACCGTACCAGTGAATTTCTCCTCAATTATCTTTTCGCAGCCGTATTCCTTCAGCATGCTAAGTTGTCTGTCTAAGTTCTGATCAGTAGTGGAAACGCGGGCATATCCGATAATCATAAAAGCCTCCTGTGCAATAGTATGATTTTATTGTACAAAAGGCCTGTTTTTTGTAAAGGTATTTGGTAATATTTTTGGTAATAACTTTTGGTAAACTATAAAGTTAATAAAAATAGGTGCTTACTCCATCGGAGTAGGCTGTTACAAAAAATATGGTTTTTGGTAACGCTACTTACTTATGAGACTTTTAGATTGATTGGAATTCTTTTATTCATATTTAATTTAAATGTTCCATAAGGATTTACATGGTTATAGAATAAGGGCGTTAATCCTCTAAAATCTTCAGGAGTCATTCTCTTTAGCCAATACTGGTTGTTATGATAAAGAGTCTCTTGAACCATTAAAGTATTGATGTAGACTAGGCAGTTTTGAAGTAATTGAAGTGATAATGTAGACACCTCTTGATCATCTAGAGAATTGAAACGAATTTCACTGTTTTTTCCATAAAAAATATAGCTGTTTACGGAGTTCCATTGCTCAACAGTATTTAATCCTTCATGAATTTCTCTACGCACTTCTTCAAAATGTAAATAATCACATAAGAAAATGGTTTTGATTGCTTTTCCCAATTCACACAAAGCTAGATAAGTTGGATGTTTTGTATCCCTTGTAAATCGCTTTAAAATAGCTTCCGCTGATGCTGTTCCTAATCGTAAAGCTGTTGCAAACTTAATAATTTGCTCATACTGTTGACGAATGAGCTCCCAATTAATGGGCCGACTTAAAACGGGCTGTAAGTGAGGATACTCCTCATTCGTTCTAGATTCAGGACGGTACAATTTTTGGGACCCGATATTTTTGAAACGGGGCATCAATTTAAAACCAAGTATATGACAAAAAGCAAAAGCAACGACGCTTTGTCCATGTGTGTCTACATAATTTCGGTCTATTTCCATGTTTGTACAATGTCGAAGAACACCCTCCATCATAGCTGCAACCTCAGAGGAGAGGCAGGTTTTCAACTGAGAGTAGATACATGCAGATTTCCGATCTATATGCCAATAAATCATCACCCCATGTCTTTTATAACGAGGATGCCATTCGGTAAGAAGGTTTTGATCCCAGGATCTATAATGCTTCGAATCGGAAGCACAGGCAGTAGTAGCTTCTCCCCATACCTCTCTCATGCGATAGGAAATGATATGATTGGCAACCTCAGCATTGGCTTTTCGTAAATAATCTTTATGAATAAATTTATGACGAATATATTGGAGTTCACGATAACTATCTAGATTGTTTCCAGCAGAAACAGCTTTTAAACCTGTATTGGTTCCCAATCCGAATAAGCATAGAAGAAGTCGTCGTTGAATGGTTTCTTGATCCAAAATAGACCGATCCGCTGTAGTTTTAAAGTGCTTGGTAAATCCAGTAAGAAAATCGGTTTCTTTTATTAAATCTAATAGATTGATATTGGACCAACGGTTCCTAATCTCCTGTTTAATCATAGATAAATGTGGAGGTTCAGGTTGCTTTTCTAGTGGGGTTACACGAATCCATCCCTTATTATTCCTACTGGTAATACTAACCTTATCGTTGCTTTTATCATCGAACCCTTGATTCAGTAAATGGAGCTTATCTTTCATTAATTGTGTGATGCCCGAGATAAAAGGTTCTACATCAAGTGGAGCTTTTAGCGCTTGGAAATATTCATCTTTATGCTCTTCGAAATCTTGAGGTAGATCTTCATCGGGGTTTCGATATCGTTCAGCGCCCTCAATCCAAATTTCTTTACATCGAAGTCCCGTGCGAAGGGATTGTAAAACAGCAATCTCATAATTGATTCTGTTAACCCTTTCTATCCCTTTACTATCTGTTTCAATAATAATATCCTTCCACTTAGGTTGAATGACTCCTTCAATTGGAACTTCGTCCCCAATCGAAAAAAAGCGTAGGCTGCTATCACTGTATTCCTGAATAAGTTGAAGAGCTTCAATAATGGGTTGGTGAGATGGATTATTGGATTTAAACGTAAGGTTTTTTAAGATGTCACAGAGAGATCTCCTATAGTGCCCCCGGTAGGAAGAGTGCATCTTTATATAAATTTTTTCTTTGTACTCCCGGTTATTTGCCGTCATGTCTTTAATGATGTCCCGAATGGTGGAGGGGGTTACAATAGGATATAAAGTATCTTGAATGATACCATCTGGATGGTCAACCGTTGCTTTTAATAAGTTAAGAATATGTTTATTTTTTCCTTGTACTTTTTCTAACTCTGCCACAGCTTCATTACGGGTTGAATTCTTTGCTTTATTTCCGACTTTCAGAATAATTTCATCTAACAGATCGGCTAAATAATCGATAATCTCAGCTTGACGTTGCCAAAATAAGATAGCAAGTAAGGTGTAACGAATTAGCGCTGGGTGTGCACGCAATTCTGTTACTGTCTCAGTAGCTGCACGAAGCTGATATTTCTTTATTAATTTTGGAGTCAAATGATGAAATAAACCATCCGGAATTTGAAGATGTCGAATAGCCAATAATTTCTTAACTTCCATATCCATTGTTTTGACACTTGGTTTACGGGGAGAAGAAAGTAGATGTCGAAAAGCTAAAATGTTGCCTTCTTCTTCGTCGTATTTCCCCTTATCCGAGGATTCTAATAAAGCATCTAATCGAGTGCATGTCTGAGGAGGTAATTGCTGAGAGGTTTCCTGATAAAAACGCTTTTCAAACGTATCAATGGCAGAATCAATCATTCGCTTTAAGCTTCCTGTAGAAGGTGGTTCAACCTTCCACTTACGAAAAAGACTATATGCTTGGTTTGTTAAATAGTCTGTATCATGTGTGCCCGCAACCTGTTCTTCTAACCATTGTTCCAAACGTTCATTATCCTTACCGGTAAGTTCCTGAAAACCAAAGAAGTCTCGAATTTGTTTTCTATGATAGGTGTAATTTCTTTCTTCAGATCCCCAACGATATTCGTCAAATCGATCAGGAGATAGCTTGAGTTGATTTGCAATATACTCAACAACGGTCCTTGGTATGTCGCTTCTTTTAGTCGGGAATCTAGCATCTTGTTGAAAATACTTTAATAATACGGTAAAACCAAGACGACTCGCACCAGTTTTGTTACCGATTAATTTACGCTCGACGTCAACTAAGGTAAAATGTTCAAACAGCTCGTCTTCTGTCCAACTCCTCTTCATGTCTGTCTCTCCCTATATTTGTATTATTCTTACCTATACGTTAGTTTAGGTAAAAATAAACAATAAAAAAAGCCCTATTCGGCCTATATTGTTTCTGGCATTTAATTAATGTATGTTTCGGTAGTATGTTTATTAATAGCTATGAATTATTTCTTAAAGGAAAATCGTATAATCACTAATATTTATACGGTTTTTCAAGGATATTCTTATTGAACAAACTGGCAGGATAGTTCAACAAGGATAATGGTTGTTTGTGGTAAAATTTAAAAGGACTGGTTGCTTAATTAGGGGGTGTTCAAATGGGGGAAGATAAAGAAACAGAAGAGTGATACAAAAATAAAGCCGATTATGATTACAAGAATAAGAATTCCCGTACCTTTCCAACCTAAGCTACCAACTAAATCAGCAAGACCTCCACCGTGAACGCTGCTAGAAGGATTTCCTTTTAATTCTTCTTGTCTTAATTTTTCTCTTCTTCTTTCAGGTTCTTATGCAACGAAAGGGGCAGTTTGGTTGAGTAAGGGCTCAGATGGTTTTTTCTAATTGCTGTTTCTTGTTTATTTGGTATGAGTGCATCTGTAGAAGAGTTTGATCCATTAATTGAAACAGTGGAAGAAAACAATCCTGAAGAAACTAAACGAATAGAATAAATGTTTGGCGGTACCCCTAAGTGAAAGTTAATGGATAACATTGTGATATGTAGCAAATGTGTTAGGAATTATTGGTTAGTTATAATTCTTTACTAATCGTTCTAAAAAGGGTATTATTTAATCATGGTTTGAAATTCATATGTTTATTTTAGAACGTTCATTCTATAATGGATTATGACGTTTGTTTTTGTTAGTATTGGTTCATGGATTTTTTTAAGGAGAAATAAAATGGCTAGAAGTAAAGAGTTTGACGAAAAAGCAGTATTAAGAAAAGCAATGGAGCTTTTCTGGGAACAGGGTTATGAAAAAACATCCATGCAAGATTTGGTGGATCATATGGGGATACACCGCAGGAGTATATATGACACATTTGGTGACAAGCGTTCATTGTTTTTAGCTTCCCTTAATCACTATGAAGAGCTCATCGTCAATGAGATGGAAAGCATAATTAGCAGCACTTCATCCATTAAACAGGCGATACGTGATGTTTTTATTTTCACACTGAATTCCATTGAACAATACCCAAAAGGTTGTCTATCAGTAAATGCAGCCATTGAATTATCTTTGTTGGACAAAGAAATTGGACGCATAGTTACAAAAATGTTTAACCGTACTGAAGATATGTTTAATAACCTTATAAAACGGGGCCAAACTAGTGGAGAGCTATCAAAAGAAATCGATTCTGATAACACATCTCGTTTCTTACACAACAATTTGGTAGGTATAAGAGTACTAATAAAAACTAATTATAATAAAAAAGAATTAGAAGGCATCATCACTCTAGCACTTTCAGTGTTGGACTAGCTTTCTTTTTTTACCTTTTTTAGAACGTTCATTCTAAAATTAATATGAAACAAACCATCATAATGCATACTATGCATACTTATAAAATCGTTTTTTAATTTCTAAGGAGGAACACAAAAATGACAAACTTTAAAATACCAACAGAATCAGAATTTATTGAAGCAGATGGAACTCGTTACGCATATAGAAAATTTGGTACACAAGATGGTATACCAGTAGTATTTCTTGTTCACTTTAGAGGAACGATGGAAAACTGGGATCCAAACATGCTTGAACCTATTGCAAATACACGCCCAGTAATCTTATTTGACAATAAAGGGGTTGGTGAGACCGATGGACTAACGCCTACTACAATTGCTGATATGGCAAAAGATACAGCAACATTTATAAAAGCTCTTGGATTAGAACAAGTTGACATTCTTGGTTTTTCCATTGGTGGCATGGTTGCACAAGAGCTAGCTTTACAAGAAGGAGATTTAGTAAGAAAAATTATTATGGCAGGTACTTCGCCTGAATCTGGTATTAATCCAAATCCAGAGATTTTTGAAAGAATGAATCGTCACGGCGGAACGGAAGAAGATGGAATAAATGATTTTATGTTCTTTTTCTACGAACAAACCGAAACAAGTAAATCTGCAGGAATGGCTTCACTACAAAGAATTTTTAATCAGAAAAAAGTAAACAGTTCAGAACAAGTAAAAGAGGCACAATTACAAGCCATTGCAAAATGGGCTAAACAAAAAGCTAATCATGATTATGAATGGTTACAAAACATCAAACACCCTGTACTTGTTACTAATGGTGTTAATGATGTGATGGTACCGACTAAAAACAGTTATATCTTAACAGAGAAATTACCCAAAGCACAGCTGATTATATATCCTGATTCTGGTCACGGGCATCTGTTTCAATTTCCAGAACTATTTGCAGAACACGTAAATTCATTTCTTGATTCTAATTCTTATTAAAAAGGAGTATTCATATGAGCAGATTATTTGAAAAAGTTCGTATCGGAAACATTGACTTAAAAAATCGTATAGGTATGGCTCCGATGACTAGAAGTAGAGCTTTACCAGATGGAACGCCGAGCGATTTAGTAGCAGAGTACTATGGTCAGCGTGCTTCAGTCGGTTTAATTATAAGCGAAGGAACCCAACCTTCAGATGATGGGCAAGGTTACACTAATACACCTGGTATTTATACAGAAAATCATATTAAAGGGTGGAAAAAAGTAACTTCTAAAGTTCATAGTGAAGGCGGTCATATTTTTGTTCAGCTTATGCATGTGGGACGTGTATCACACCCTGATAACACACCTCACCACCGCCAAGCAGTTGCACCGTCAGCTATTGCACCTGGTGTAGAAATTTTCACGGCAGAAGGAATGAAAGAAATTCCAACACCAAGAGAATTGAGTGAGCTTGAGATAAAAGATGTTATCAATGAGTTTCGTTTAGCAGCACGTTCAGCAATTGAAGCTGGTGCAGACGGAGTTGAAATTCACGGAGCGAATGGTTATCTGATCCAACAATTCCTTAGTGAAAACTCCAATCATCGTCAAGATGCATACGGTGGTACGATTGAGGGTCGTTCTCGATTCGCTATTGAAGTAGCTAAAGCAGTTGTTGATGAAATAGGAGCAGAAAGAACAGGCATCCGTTTTTCTCCTCAAGGAACACTGCAAGGCATTGATGAGGGGGAAAATAGCCTTGAGATGTATCGCTATTTAATAAGTGAATTAAATAAGCTTAACCTTGCATATCTGCATTTAATGCACTTTGGAAACGAGCAATTCCTAAAAGATGTGCGTCAACTTTGGGATCAATCACTTCTTGTTAACCGTCCAGGTCGTCCTCTAGATCAACTTTCGTCTGATGTAGATAATAATCTTGCAGATGTTGTCACAGTAGGCACTTGGGTACTAGCTAATCCAGACTTTGTAGAACGGATTCAATCAGGTGCTCCCCTAAACGAACCTGATAAAAACACGCTCTATGCAGGAGGAAAAGAAGGTTATACAGATTATCCTTTCTTAAAATAATTTATTTAATATGAATATCCCATCTAGGGATATTCATAATCTTTTTTCTTAGGTTCGTTATGAAAAGATACATGTGCGTTAAATAAAAATGTGGAGGATTGTAATGAAAGCTTTAGCAATTGAAAACTACGGTAAAAAACCAAATTTTTTAGACTTCCCTATGCCCAAAATAAATAATGACGAGGTCTTAGTTGAGATATATGCGGCAAGTATAAATCCTCTTGATACAAAAATTCGAAAAGGTGAATTAAAATTATTATTGAAATACAAGATGCCGTTAATTTTAGGAAACGATTTTTCTGGAAAAATTGTTGAAGTAGGTACTAGTGTCACGAAGTTTAAAGTCGGTGATGAGGTATATGGTCGACCTAGAGCAAATAAAATGGGAACTTTTACTGAATATCTCTCTGTTAACCAAGAAGATATTGCATTAAAACCTAAAAATTTAAGTTTTGAAGAAGCCGCCTCCATCCCTCTAGTCGGATTGACATCCTACCAAGCTTTACATGATATTCTGCGAATTGAAAAAGGACATAAAATATTAATACATGCAGGATCAGGAGGAGTAGGAACATTTGCTATCCAACTTGCAAAACATATGGGTGCTTTTGTCGCAACTACAGCTAGTGATGGTAGTGATTTAGTAAAATCTCTTGGCGCTGACGAAGTTGTTAATTACAAGACAGAAAAGTTCGAACATTCGATTCGTGACTACGACGCAGTTCTTGATACCATTGGGGGGGCGACGTTAGAGAGATCATTTGTAACATTAAAAAAAGGAGGAAAGATTGTTTCTATATCTGGAATCCCGAATGGTCGCTTTGCTAAAGAAAACGGATTTAGCTCATTTAAAAAAATCTTATTTTCAATTGCAAGTTATAAACTTACGAAGCTAGAAAAAAAACATAATGTCCAATATACGTTTCTTTTTATGAAGCATAGTGGAGAGCAGTTGAAAATTTTAACAGAAATGTTAGAGTCAGAAGTGATTAAGCCTACACTTGATAAAGTTTTTATTTTCGAAGATGCCCAAAAAGCATTGGAGTATGCAGAGGCGGGAAGAGCAAAAGGAAAAATAATACTTAAATTAAAATAATTAGTCTTATCTAACAAACCTTTTCTTAGGTAGAAAGTGTTTGTTTTTTTAACTTATCGAGGTTGCTTATAGAACTAACAGGTGCTTTAACACAATTAGGAATAAAATTTAAGAGCCTAAAATATGCAAGTTTTTATGCACCACTTGCGTATTTTGACTCTTTTACATTCATAAAATATACTTCCATTTATAATATTTTTTAATTGCCAAATACACCTATATTTCACGTATTAAAATCTACTTTGCGGTCTAGAGCAGCAACCCTGTGATTACGCCTAGTAGGGGTACCGCCAGCATTTCGGAAAAAAACCACGCTAAGCAAAAACATATAATAAGCTGTCCATCTGGACAGCTTATTTACATAATTTTCGTTATTGGAAGTTACTTTTTAAGTATTAATAGATGGTTAAGTTCAGTTTCGTGATAACTCTACACGCTTAAAGTGTTCAACTGTTGGAAATGGGTCATAAAAGTGATGCAATAATGCTTTCCACTCTTGATATTGTTCAGATTGACGAAATCCTATCGTGTGGTCTTCTAAAGTTTCCCATTGCACAAGGAGCAAATATTTTCCTTTCTGCTCCATACAGCGTTGTAATTCATGATTTATGTATCCTTGCATGGAAGAGATGATTGAGGATGCTTGCTTAAATACCGATTCATATTCTGTTTCCATACCGTCTTTTACTTGCAATATGACTGCTTCTAAAATCATTTTGAAGTCCTCCTCCCTTTCCTAATTGTACCATGTGGAGGGAACGCTGGATGAAGAGTTTTGATGTATAACATATACACGTCAAGTTAACATAATGTATAATTATCGGTAGCAAGGATAAAGGGGGAACCCTACTCTCACAAGGGAACCTCCTTCTTTCGTTCTATGGACCTATGCATTTTTTTATACATTCCTATTATGGCGCGGTTTTAGGTTTCTCGTTAGTTACTGGATTAGCCAAAAAACTGTATATAATCTTGCATACTCTTAGCGTGGTTTTTTTCCGAAATGCTGGCGGTACCCCTAGTAGAAATAAAAAAATCTATTGTTATCTCCTGTTGCAGAATCCTTAAGCTATTAAGGATTCCTTTTTTTATCTAAAATCCAAAAATAAAAAGATAAGATCCGGGAACACGATCTTATCTTCAGCACAAGGAGTAAACAAAAGGATAACCATCATATTTTTATTATAATTTATTTTTTGTTAATTTTGAATATTATATCCTTAATTAACAAGTATATCTATATTGAGAAATTTATTACAAAATTAGTTATAAAATGATTCAAAACTCCAATGTAAACTTTTATCAAAAAGTTTACTTTCATTTCCGCTTAAACATTGACTTTCATCTAATTTCATTGATATTATAAAAATAGACAAAAAAGTATACATTCAAATCATTGAAAATAAAGGGATTGAAAAACAGATGGATAAAAAGCAACATTTAATCGATGTACAACCAATTCGAAGCAAAGAACAGCTCGAAGATATGAAATGGTCTCTTAAACGTCATTGTTCAGATCGTGATTACATTTTATTTCTAATTGGTATTAATACGGGGTTACGTGTAAGTGATCTACTTAAAATGGAAACGAGTGAAATTTTAAAACTGAAGCGAAAAAAACGAAAAGAATTTAAAGTAAAAGAAGGAAAGACAAAAAAGGAGCGTATCATAAATATTACGTCCATTTTTGAGGAAGTACTTCCATACGCTGAAAGTCTAAAAAGTCCCTGGTTATTTCCTTCTCGAAAAGGGGATAAACCCATTAGTAAAATTCAAGCCTATAGACAGTTACAAAAAGCCGGAGATTTTGCCGGAGTAGAATCCTTAGGTACTCATACTATGCGTAAAACATTTGGATATTGGTTTTACAAGCAAACAAAAGATATTGCTATGTTACAAGAAATATTAAATCATAGCACACCACAAATTACACTAAGATACATTGGAATTAATAAAGAAGAAAAAGATAATGTATTAGATACATTCCGAATCTAATTTTAGCTACCATTATCAAAAAAAGAACTTGTATTGACTTCTACAAGTTCTTTTTTTATTTCCGATTGAGTATGGACTTAAGTTTCCCATCATTTAATTAAATTACTTTATACCATTTATTACTTCTGAAAGCTCTGTTAAAAGAACAGTTTTTGGTGTTATTTTCTTTGAGTGTATATATTCATT
>NZ_JBMOWC010000073.1:0-18759 GCF_049310765.1 Bacillus sp. PSXD-155
TGAAATTGACATCAACCTAAGTTGTAACTATAATTGTTACAGTTAGTTTCGAAAACTAATTCGAATTTCTATGTTAAAGATAGTATATTTTCATTCCTTTTTAAGTGTGACAGTTAGCAACTAACTATAATTCAATAAAGGATTAGATTTTATCTCATATTTAAAGAGTAGATAAGTTGTGCCATCCAAATTTACGGTGCAAAAATGCTTGAAAAAATTACATTTTTCAATGTATCCTATTTCGAATTCTCAGTATTGAAAATTGTAAACATCTACAAAAAGTTAATAAGACTGTTGTATGTAGAGAAAAATCTTTTAAAAAGGTCATAATATGGATAATAGGTAGCACACATTTTAATTAGTAGGAGTTGTGCCACTATCAAGACATTTCTAAATAAAAGTATAGAAAAAACTCAAGAAGGTGAGTCCATTGCGTAAATATGCATATGTGCAATTTTATGTATTGATATTGGCTTTAATAGCTTATATAAGCTTTTGCTGTATATTTTTATTTGTTCTTCCGAATCATTATTTCGTATCAGATTTTAATATCCGGCTATCATCTTTAGTCGTTGAAACTACTGTATTTATCTCATTACTGTATTCTATATTATCCAGAAAAATTAAGTTAGGAGTATTCTGGATTTGCATAATTATTGCGATAGGGTGTTTCCTGATAGGAAATTTCATATCTGCTTTTCAAGTACTTAATGTAGAATTACCAATACAAAATTTTAATATCTCTGATATATTTTTGTTGTTTTTCTTATTTTTCTTTCTCTTTGCGTTTTTTTATAAAATTATGATGGAATGTAACAAATGGGAGAGAGCGTATTTACTTTGTGATTTATGCATTGTTGTTACTGCTATTTTTACATTAGAGTGGTACCTATTTAATAAACCTTCCGCAAATATCTTATTCTTTTCAATTGGAGATGTTTTTCTTTCATTTATTTTTCCGATTATAGATTTATTGCTTCTATTACTTGGAGTTACACTAATCTTTCGACCTGCTATTTTCAATGCAAAAAGTAAATTGTTTATTTTTATCTTAGTATTAACTGGATTGGCTATTACGGACTACTTATATTTTTACTTACAAGATGATTTGTCAGATCGTTCAGTTATATTATTAAGGTGTTTGTATAGAGTTTTCCTATTATTTATCGCTATTGCTGCTACAATCCCAAAGAATACTTCTTCTAAAAGAAATTATTTTATTGTCAACCCGAAATTTGGAAGGGAACTTCTTGTCATATTTCCTTATCTTGCAGTTGCAGTCTTAATTGGCTTTACTTTGAAAGAACAAACTTCTTCAGCTACATTGATTACGGGAAATTGTATTGCTTTTGTATTTGTACTGATTCGTCATACAATTGTACGAATGCAAAACAAAGATTTAACCGAGACCTTAAAAGTGTTTAATAATCAATTAGAACAAACAGTATCTCAAAGAACAAGGGATTTAATAAACAAATCTAATGATTTGGTAAAAAATCAAGAGAGATTTAAGTCTTTATATGAGTATCATCCAGATCCTATTTTAACGATTGATTCAAATGGTATCGTATTAAATATAAACCAGGCTGGAAGTATGTTATTAGGAAAAGAAAGTGCTGCATTAATAGGGAAAGAGTGCTTCTCTATTTTTTTAGATGAAGATAAATCTGAATTGGAATCGGCTATAAAGAAAGGGAAACGATGTAGTTCATCTTCGTTACAGTTACGTGTGAAAAATAACAATGAGAAGGATATTCTCTTTTGGTATGTCACTATAGTTCCTATTATGATAGAAGGACAAACCTTTGGGAGTTATGTAATGGTAAAAGACATAACGAGGATGAAACAACAACAGGATGAGATAAATTATCTTGCGTTCCATGATACGGTGACGGAGATTGGAAATCGTATATTCTTCCAACAAGAATTAGATAGATCCATTAAGCGTGCACAAAAAACACAGGATAAGTTCGGGCTCCTGTATATTGATTTAAATCGCTTTAAGACCATTAATGATACATTGGGTCATTCGATTGGTGACAGAGTTTTAAAAGAAGTTGCCAAACGTTTTAGGACATGTCTGTCACCGACTATTCCTCTAGCAAGAATAGGTGGAGATGAGTTTGCAATCATTGTCCATAACCAAACAGAGCAACAGCTATTGGATTTGTGTAAAACTCTATTTCGTATAACTGAAGAACCATTTGTAGTAAATCAGCATAGTTTTTACTTATCTCTTAGTATAGGAATAGCAGTGTATCCATTTGGAGGAATAAATACTACTACACTTTTACAACACGCTGATATCGCTATGTATAGCGCAAAGGAAAAAGGTAACAATGCTGTTTGTATGTATGACGAGACATTATCACAAAAAGTAACTCGTCGATTACGATTAGAACAGGATTTACCAAATGCAATTGAAAATAATGAGTTATTTTTATTGTATCAACCACAAATTGATAGTAAGGCAGGTAAGGTTATTGGTGCAGAGGCTTTAATACGCTGGCAACATCCAGAGCTTGGGCTGATTTCTCCTTTTGAGTTTATACCTATCGCAGAAGAAACGGCGCAGATTATTTCAATTGGGAAGTGGACGTTACAGAAAGCGTGTCGACAACTGAAAGAATGGCATTCTGCGGGCTATTCAAATCTAAAGATGGGGATAAATTTATCAGCTATAGAGTTTGAACAGAAAGATTTTGTTCAAACAATGATATCTACCATAGAAGAGATAGGAGTACCTGCTAATTCAATTGATTTGGAATTAACAGAGCGAATAGCAATGGTAGATGAAAAAGAAACCTTATC
Organism: Bacillus sp. PSXD-155; assembly: GCF_049310765.1. Classification (NCBI taxonomy): domain Bacteria; kingdom Bacillati; phylum Bacillota; class Bacilli; order Caryophanales; family Bacillaceae; genus Bacillus; species Bacillus sp. PSXD-155. The sequence continues at coordinate 2,812 of NZ_JBMOWC010000073.1, forward strand.
GAAGTTAAAAGTATTAAAATCATATGGTGTACATTTATCAATTGACGATTTTGGTACAGGTTATTCTTCACTAGCGTATCTGCCTCTTTATCCAATTGATACTTTGAAAATTCCAAGAGAATTTGTTAATAGGATCGGAACTTCTACTGATGGAGATGAAATTATACAAACCATTATTTCACTTGCTCATACTTTAAACATGAAAGTGATAGCAGAAGGGGTGGAAACGAAGGAACAATTAACAGTGTTACAACGTAATGGATGTTATCTAATTCAGGGCTATTACTACAGTAAACCTGTAAATGAAGATGAATTTATCGATTTTTTAAGTACAATGCAAAATGAATAAGTGAAAAATCAGTATCTGTATAAAGTAAAGTGAAAAGACGTTCTATCCATATGGATTTGAACGTCTTTCTTATGTTTATTTTCAGTAGTTATGCAGCAAGGTTTCAGCCTTTGAAAGTAAAATAAGTATCTATATTCCGTGTATTTTGGGCTAATGGGATATGAGGTGAAAATTGCTTCTTGTGAAAACGCATTAGGGACAGCTTGTATATTCTTAAAGCAATTTGAAAAAGGATTAGCAGTTTGTATGGAATTAGGAAATGAAGAGTATGTATATCATTTCAATATTTTACATTCTCTTAATGAATATGAAGCAATTAAACTCTTAGAAGAAGTGAAAAAAGTGTTTCTTACTTCGAAAAGCAAGGTTTATGGGATTTCGTAGAAGAATATGCAGATCTAAAAAAGGAAGAAATTATACAATAATCACATGCTATCATTTTTAATAGCTAATTAACAAAAGGACTCCAATTATGGAGTCCCTTTGTTAATGGGATAATGCTTTAGTTTATCTAATTATAACAATATTTGTAAAAAGTGTAAAGGGGTCCTAGTTTGGAGGGGGAATTATTTAATCTTTTTTATTTAATAAAAGGGATGATATTTAGTTATCTGCGCTTCTTAATTATGTTTTTTATCACAATTTGAAGTAAATTTCAGTTAATCTTATTTATTTTATAGGAATTATAAGTTATACTAAAAGTAGGTGCAAAATGTACCATTTGAAAAAGAGTGCATTGCAAAAAGGAATCCGTAAAGGATTCCTTTTTTGTTTCTTTTAAAATGAAGCAACGTTCTAATTATCTCTTTCTTTTTTTATGAATGAACTACCAATGTATAAATTTAAAAGGTATTTTTGGAAAATTGCCATATTCCTGTAACAAAACAAAGGTATGTTATGTGTGTTAAATATAAAGAGAAAGAAGGAAAAGTTGTGAAAAAAGTTTTGCCAATTGTTGCGTTATTAGGCATGATGAGTTTTGGAGTACAGGAAATGAATGTAAGAGCTGATACATACCACAAGGGCGATTCAAAAATTAGTTTTTGGGATTCGAAAAGAAAGGGTACTAATTTCATGAATAGTACGTCATTACCTGAAAACTATAAAAGTGCAAAAGAAGCTAATATTGAATATGTACGTTTAGCACCTGATAAATGGGCAAAAGATAAAGATTTTCCATTTGAGGATAAACCAGATACTTCTGGAAAGGATTTTCTGATAGGTAATGCAGATAACTATCGGGGATTAGTAAAGGAAGATCTAGAAAAATTAAAGGCGGATTTAGATGCCGCACAATCACAAGGAATGAAAGTCGTTCTTACAATGTTATCCTTACCTGGTGATCGATGGCGCCAATTTAATAATAATAAGAATGACGACAGAATATGGGGAGAAGAGAAGTATCAAGAACAAGCAAGTCAATTTTGGAAGGATCTTGCTCTGGAATTAAAAGATCACCCTGCGGTGGTTGGTTATAATATTATAAATGAACCACATCCAGAAACAGCTAAAAATAATAGATATAATGATTTTTGGACGGAAGATTATGAGAAATGGTATGCAAAAGTGAAGGGAACGACAGCGGATTTAAACAGATTGTATCAAAAAGTGATCAATTCCATTCGTGAAGTAGACCAGGAAACACCGATTATTTTAGATTCAGGTTTATATGCTACTCCATGGGCCTTTAAATATTTAAAACCAGTAAATGATAAAAAAACACTATATGCATTTCATATGTATGAACCATATGAATTAACGAGTCAAGGTGAAAAACAAAACAAGGAGTATCAATATCCAGGATTAGTAAAAGTAGGAGATTTAAAGAAACCTGTAATGTGGAATAAGCAGGGATTAGAGAAATTTTTGAAGCCAATCCAACAATGGTCTAAGAAAAATCATGTATCATCTAATCGAATTATTGCAGAGGAGTTTGGAATTAACCGTACTGTTCCAGGAGCTACCCAATACATGCAAGATCTTATTTCTATCTTCAACCAAAAAGGTTGGCATAAATCATTCTATGCATTCCGTGAAGACACATGGACAGGGATGAATTATGAATTGGGAACCGGAAAAATAAAATGGGATGAAGAGGGTAAACCGATGCCTCAAGATAATTCACTCTGGGAAGTAATAAAAAACGATTTACAAGCACATAAATAGTTTAGAATATTTGTCCTAAGGACTAAAAGTAAGCATCTAATTCAAATAGAATTAGATGCTTTTTATTTTAAAAAGGTGGAGTTTTAAACAAATGTCGTTGCAATTGTATGAATCTTTAAAGTGAAAAAGTTTTATGAATTTTTCGTGAGATTCCAACCCTTAAATGTTGAAAAGTATTTACTTATTTCTCCAATTGGGTATATTTCTCCAATCGGATGGAAGTTTAGAATACAGAATCAAAACATAATAAGCTGTTATCGATGAGTTTATCGTAAAGTTGTTATTTAATGTGTCATCAAATAACATTTATATACAATAATAAATAAAGAAAAGGAGATATTTATGAAAAAATATAGAGTAATAGACACAACTTAAATAGTATGAATAGTTTAGATTGTAAAAACATGAAGAAGAAAATAAAAAAATCCTTAAAAGTATTAAGGAAAAATGAGGGAGATAATATGGGGAATAATTCAAAACACAAAACTAGAAAAATACTTGCAGCTACTGCTACAGTTACTATGCTTGCGACTGGAATGATTTCTTCATCAGATGTTTTTGCTGAGCAAAAGGAGCAGCAAAAAAATTTATCGACATCACCGCAAAGTGAAAAAACAGTTAAATCAGAAAATAGAATATTTGCAGTCCAAGGAAAAGGGGATGTTGAGGTACTAAAACAACAGGAAAGAAAAAGTATGGCATTTAGTCCATATGAACCAACTGGTTTATATGCAAAGCCAAATGAACCAATAACGATTAATGTAGAAGGTAATCAAGATATTCAGGTATATATTGGAACGTATTCGTATGATGCTTCTTGGAGAGAAGATTCTAAGATAAAATCATTTACATTAAAACCTGGTATAAACACAATCCAATCTCCAAATGGGGGGATGATTTATTTTTATAATAAACAACAAGGTGGTACCATTCGAACAACAATTACAACAGGCGGAACGACTACGCCTTTCTTTGAACTAGGAAAGCATACGAAACAAGATTTAATTAACATGCTGGACCAATATCCAAATGCACATGCAGTGGAGTTAAAAGGCGAACGTGTATTAATTACGGCCAGCCCTGCACGTGTTAAGAAATATTTGTTGGGTTCTAATACAGATCCTGTACAACTCTTAAAAAAGATGGATGAAGCTACTCGAATTCAAGACAAAGTAGCTGGATTATCTGAAGAACAAGTAGATAAACATTATGTTCATTACGTAGAAGAAAATCATTCTCCTGATTATTATATGTATGCAACTTCTTATCGAACAGCATATGTAGGAGATGCTATCCAATACGTGTTAGATATTAATAAATTCATAACAGATGGCTGGGGCCCTTGGCATGAGGCAGGACATTTGAGACAACAATCGCCCTGGAAGTTTTATAATATGACAGAAGTACAAAATAATATATACAGCCTTTCTGTAGAAAAAGCATTTAATCAACCATCCAACTTAGAGAAAAGTGGAATTTATCCAAAAGCATTTCAATATCTAGAGCAAGTGAATAAAAATTATGATGAAATTAGCGATGTTTTTGTAAAGCTTGTTATGCTTTGGCAACTACAGTTAGCGTATGGAGAGGATTTCTATCCTAAATTGCATCAATTGTATAGAGACATGCCTTCAAGTGAACTTCCACAAACTGATGAAAATAAAAAACAATTATTTATGATTTCAGCATCAAAAGTAGCCAAACAAAATTTGATTCCTTTCTTTGAGAAGTGGGGATTACGTCCAAATAACGATACCATTCAAAAAGTAGCTGCATTAGGATATCCAGTTTTAACAGCAGAGATTTGGAAGGGGACGGATTCTAATCCAATTAAACCAGATATGCCTAATGTAAATAATATTTTAGAAGGAAACCAGTTTGCATGGTCGCTGAAAGGGATTGGAGATTTTGAATTCGCAAAAGTAAATTTAAATAAATCAACAGAAGAAATGCAAATTGATCTAAAAGCAGGTGTACCACATAACTACTTTGATAGTACATATGCAAGTATTAAAGTGCAAAACACATCAGGTAAAGTAGTATATAACAATGAGTTTTATGGGAATAAACAGCAAAATGCTGGAAAACAAAAAGTTTCAGTAAAGACCGGCGATTTTATTGAGTTTACACATTTAGAAGGCGGAGAGAGGGCAACATTAATAAATTTAGATAATAATAAACGTGAAAGCCTTGATAAAAAAGTAATGTATGAAGTTACAAAGAATGGCCTGAAAAAAGTAAATCAAATTGTTAATCCGAAACCAGATACAGAAGCTCCCACACAGCCACAAGGATTATATGCAAGCAACCTTACTTCTAGCAGTGTAGAGCTAAAATGGAATCCTTCTACAGATAATATAGGTGTAAAAGAATATCAAGTATTACGTGATGGACAATTGATTCAAACCGTACAAGGAACGACATTTATTGATCAAAACTTAACAGCTAATAAGGAATATAAATATGCAGTGAAGGCTGTAGATACAGCTGGAAATACATCAATTCAAAGTGAAATTCTTCCGGTAAGAACCAAAGATCAAAATGTATCTTATGAAAAATGGGATCCAAAAAAGGCATATACAAAGGGCGATAAAGTAGAACATCAAGGGACAGTGTATGAAGCGGTTCAAAATCATCAAGGAAATGGTGACCCGAATTGGATATTTGCGTTATCTTTATGGAAACCACTTACAATCAAATAACATGTAAGAATCAGATGTGAAGATAGAACAACATAAAATTGGGGCAGTATTTTAAAGATTTACTGGATGTTGCTTGAATTTTGATAGATTTCTCTACTAAGTTATTATTCAATAATAAAAATTAGAAAAGGATGTAGATTAGTGATTAGTCAGAAAACGAAGAAAAGATTTAATAAAGTTATTATAATGACCACAGCATGTAGCATGTTTTCTATGTTTGGAACGTCTATTTCGCACACTAAAGCTGCAACACATTCAGCTGCTCCAGCAGTTTATGTGAGTCCCCAAAATATACCTGCCTCAGATATTATTAGTATAGACTGGTCACCAGTTCAGACACCACCTTATACGTACTGGGCTGTACACAACTGGAATGCAGGTGGTGAAGCTGGAGGATATGCTGGTTTTCAGCAACAAAGTGGGTTTGATGAAAATGGAAAACGTACTTTACATTTTGCCTTATGGGATCCAATTTCCTCTAAAGAAGCAATAAAGGCCGAATACTTATCTCCGAATTCGCAAGCTGGACCCTTTGGAGGAGAAGGAACAGGAATGAAGGTTCAAACAACTTATGGTTGGAAAGACTACAATTGGTACACAATGACAATGCGTTCATGGCAAGAAAATGGTCATACTAAATTTGGACAATGGATGAAAGATGTAACAAAGAATAAATGGCATCAAATTGCAATTATGGACTTTCCGGTTGCTAATGTTGCATTTAATCATGGATTAGGAATGTTTCAAGAAGACTGGGCTGATAGTGGACAGAATGTTCGAGAAGCGCGTCTAAAAAATGGTTATAGCCGAAAATTAGTTGATAAACAATGGAGTTCTTGGAATAATCAAAGTATTTCTGGAACGCATGATAATACTTATCAATATGATGGAGGATCTACTTCAGAATATGTATGGATCAAAGCAGGAGGTAATACGCAGTCTACTATTGGGTCAGGAAAAATATTCACGCTAAATCAACCTACTCAACCTGAAATAGGAAAACTAGATTTTGATATCCAATCTATATATTATGAAAACGAAAAATTAAATGTATCTTGGAAACTAAAAGAAAATAGTACACCGCAATTTAAGGGGAAAATTGAAATTTATAACAATGAAAATATGACGGGCCAACCTATTAACGTAATTAATGATATTAAATCTTATCAAAATGGAATCAGTCAATCTATATCATTACCAACAAATGCTTATGCAAAAATTGTATTAACGGATATATTTGATCAAACTGTTGAGAAAAAGGTACAAATCAAAAATGAATCTCCAAACATTTTTGAAGGTAATGAATTTGCATGGTCGCTGAAAGGGATTGGAGATTTTGAATTTGCGAAAGTAAATTTAAATAAATCAACAGAAGAAATGCAAATTGATCTAAAAGCAGGTGTACCACATGACTACTTTGATAGTACATATGCAAGTATTAAAGTGCAAAACACATCAGGTAAAGTGGTCTATAGCAAAGAGATTTATGGAAACAAACAGCAAAATGCTGAATCGCAAAAAGTTTCGGTCAAGGTAGGAGACTATATAGAGTTAACACATCTGGAAGGTGTGCATAGAGCTACTCTTACAAATGTAGATAATAGTAAACAAGAGAGCTTTGGAAAAAAAGTCATGTACGAAGTTACAAAAGAAGGCTTGAAGAAAGTAGAAAAAATGCCAGAAACAACGGTTTTAGATGGAAATCATTTTGGGTGGTCTTTAAAAGGATATAGTGATAGAGAAATCGCAAAAGTAGATTATAATAAGACAACAGAGAAAATGCAGGTGAATTTAGAAGCGGGCGTGCCACATTCTTACTTTAATAATACGTATGCAAGTATTACAGTAAAGAATTCAACCGGTAGTGTTTTGTACAATAAGGAAATAGTGGGAAATAGACAACAAACTGCTGAAATCCAAAAGGTGCCCGTAAAAGCGGGAGATTACATTGAGATTACCCATATAGAAGGGGAAGCAGTAAAGGAAAAGACACGCGCTACACTTATTAACCTTGAGAATAATAAACAAGAATATATAGGCAAAAAAAGAACCTATCAAGTTACTTCAACGGGATTAAACAAAATAGATTAACATGAAGAACTTTCTAATTATTAGTTAGATGCAAATAGTCGTTCATTATGAACGGCTATTTGGCTTTTATTTAAAGAAAAGTGAAATGAAAATACTCTCTCTTTTGTATATACTCTCCTTGCCATCAACTGCTACATTTGTTTATCAGGGGGGGAATTTTAAAAATGTGCTTGAGAATTGATAAATGTTTAAGTGTTATAGATTTGAGAAAAAAGAAACAGAATAGTAAGGTATTTATTGATAAATCCTCTCTGGTATTACAATATTTTACATATTTAGTATGATATATATGAGTTCTGTGTATATTAAGGGAGGAATGAGAATGAAAAGTTTCATAACACGTGCAAGTGGTAATACAATCTCAAAAAGGTTAGTTTTAATGGTGTTGTCGATGGTTTTAATGATATTGATGATTACACCATCGAATGATGTATCGGCAGCCAATCTATCAAAAGCAGTTTCACTAAAAGGCGTAAATTTATTTAATGGAAGTTGGACAGTTGCTATCCAGGCAGCAAATTTACAATATGTTTCTGCTGAGCCTTTTGGAAATGTAATAGCAAATCGTAATGCAGTTAATGAATGGGAGAAATTCGAATTAATTCCGACTGGGGAATTATATACGTACGCTTTAAAAGCTAAAAGTAATGGGAAGTATGTTTCGTTTGAGCCAAATGGTAGAGTAGTAGCAGATCGTACATCAATTGGGGCATGGGAAAAGTTTATCTTATATAATGGTGGAGACAATAGGATATATGTATTACAAGCACTAAGTAATGGTAGATATATATCAGCAAATGGTGGTAGAGAATTAACAGCTACTAGTTATGTAGCTGGAAGCTGGGAAAGATTTGTTATTGTATACTTCTAAACTTTGAAGTGCTATATATTTAAATGATAATGGCATGTTTAGTTTGTATAAACGCTTAATACAATAAAGTGTTAAGTATTTAATACAAGCGTATATTAACGTGTAAAAGGGCTGCAAGTAATTAGCAGTCCTTTTTATATGTTAAATAAGGACTTACTGAGGTTATAATGAAAAGAAAAAGAACCCTATAGGGTTCTTTTTCAAGGCATATTAACAGTAAGGAGAATCATGAAATGCTACTTCAAATCTTTATTAGGGGAAAGATTTTGAATAAGCTTAACATACGTCTATTTTTACATAAATGTAATATATAGTAAATTGATAATATTTATACTTACTATTACTAATATTCAATTAAGATAGTTAACACTATTTGTATAGTGTTAATGAAGTGCATATTTAGAAAATTAATAATAGCCCCAAGTTGGTTAAATATGTCTAATATTATATTTTATTTGCTAAAAGAGCTTATAGTTATATCATTTCAAAAATTAATTAACATTTAAACAATTTTAACTGAAATTGAATGTGTATTAAATAAAATAAACAAAGACCCTGTAATAAATACAGGGCCGGATACAGGGTTAAGGGAAGGCATAGTTTCTTAAAATCATAATAGCATATATTCTTTGTATAGCTACATGAGGATTTTGATAGAATTAAGAACAAGTCAGAAAATCTGTAAGAAAGCAAATATAGTGCTAGAAATTTGATTTGAAATTAAACTATAGGGCATATTGAAATAGATGGAAACTCTTGAGTACCGTGATTAAATATGAGGTTTAGATTAGAGGGATAATTGGATCTTACTGAAAAGGCAAAATGTTTTTTAGATTAAAAGAAGAAAAGACACCTTTTGGATGCCTTTTCTTTAGGTAAACAGTTCACATATTGCTGAATTAGATAGGAAACCATAATTCGACTATGAAGTAAATCCTAACATAATCTGAACAGAAAAAATATGTAATATTACATTTTTAGTTTTTAATTATTTTATTCAATATAGAGAAGCAACGTAAATAAAAGGGCATGCAGTCGTATCTGCAGCCCTTTTTAGGAGGAATTCAAGATACTATTAGGACACGTATTGGTAAACAGGTTCAAAAATAGTATGTGTGAAAAGAAAAAGTCCTATACCAAAAGTAGACAGGACCTTATCTTTTTTACATTTTAAAAAATGAAATTCTGTCCTTTTGAAATCAGTACAGCACACACTTGGTTTGAAATGAAATTAGAAAAAGTATACATGAAAATGGCAGACAACTATTTTGTTGCCTGCCGGTGCCAGTGGGTTGAATGAGTTAGTCAATTCAATAAATTGTGCTATCCCATTACCAGAAGAGTGAAGCCGCTAGTTCAAACGGCTTAGACATAGTTTGTCTAATAAAGAAAAAATTATGAGTAGAAATTTTGTTTGCTCTATATGAAAAGATAAATAGATATTCATCAGACAAGGATAATTTAGCATATCTTGAATATGGTGTAGGAACGAATTAAAGAAAGGGATATTTGTTTAGGAAGGGACTGACTCAGGAGTGGGACTTTCGGACAGGGTTTGGGGAGCGGTGATTGCCTTTGGCATTGCGACTAATATCGTTGCTTGTATAATGGCAGTATACATTCAAAAATATGAGCTAATGATAAATCATCTTACAAATATTTTATTTTTAATAATTATCTCTTTAACGTTTATAAAGATGAAAATTAACAGATGGGTGGCTTTAGGATTTACATTAGTTGTAATAGAGAAAGGTATTAAAGCGGGCTATGACTTCTACACACATAATTATTATAGTGTCAGTTGGAGTTTAGCTATCATTGTCTATTGCATATACGAGATGGAAAAGTATCATATTGAAATAAACGAATAGGCGCAACAAAAAGGTGTTAGTAGGTGGAATTCTTTTTAAAATACTATAAAAAAGACACTACAAGAGTGTCTTTTTTTTGAAAATACTCTATAATTAACTTTGGGGAAGGTAATGTTAGAGTATTCGTTTAGCATTATCTTTATATTTGATAAACCATGAAATCGAAAGATTTTGTGGTTTATTTTATGAACAATAGATATTACAGTATTGGCAGTGAGTTATTAATCATTTTAAGCATTAGGGGAGAATGGATTAAAAGTCTAACATCGAATAACGGTTCCGGAATATAGTGTTGCGAAATGATCTCCCATATCCCAAACGGTACTTGCCTGTATATAGCCCTTAAAGCCTTCTGAAGAATAATAAATCTCTTTTGGTATACTTTCTTTAGTTTGGAAATGTGCTTTAGAGTACTTTACATAATGGTTTTTAACAACTTTTGCTTCTGGAACAATAGTGTTTTTTTGTTCCAATTTTGGCCTAGCACTAGAAGGTGGTATGAATTTTACATTGTCTTGGTAATTAGGATCTAAGGTGTCAGCTTGTACACTGTGTGACGAAACAAAGGTGCTTAGACTACTTCCCGCGATTAAAGTTGCAAATACTAACTTTGAGAATTTTGTTAATCTACTCATTCTATAATCTCCTTTTTATTATTTTGTAAGGTATCTCCTTACACCTCACAGTCTATATCTACTACAAAAGGGTGTACATACATATTGATAGACAAAATTCTACAAAATACCGCATGTTTTTGGGATTTATGTATAATAATCCAATGTCTAATAATCTATCAAAAGTAAAAAGGTAGGTCTTATATAAAAGAAAATGAATAATTTATGCAGGTAATGTATATGGAATTATTGTTTAAATATTCTAAAATGAGTTGATAAAGATGTTGGTAGGTTTTTTGGAAAACAAATAATTCCCTAGGTGAAATTTGGAAGGGAGATTCTCTGTTAGAGTTTTTATAAGGGAATTCATTTTCGTAGATTCAAAATGTAAAAATAACTAAAAGAGCAAGTGTTTCAATGGGTAAAAAGCTATGTTGAGTCTTTTTTCTCTGTCGGTGGTCGTCTAATCAATGAAATGACGGATGCTTATGATAGTTTGTGTCTAGCAACATTCGTGTATAAACGAATGAATTAAGAAAAGGGTGAAATATTGGATAACTCGAAATGGATGCCTTTAAGTAATGTTGATGATGATGAGGAAATTTGGGTAGGAGCAAGAGTTAGGTTGTACAATGTTGATATGAATAGAGAAGACAAAGAAAATAATTTCTATGAATATATTATTTCTTATATCTACGACAACAATAACTACTTACAATTAACTAATTTAACAACAGGAAAAGCAGGTTATATTATTTGTGTCATTGAAAAAGAATTACCAAATAATTATGCTTTGGGCAGAACATTAAAGCAAAGAATAGGTTTAGAAAATACCTATTTTAGATTTGAATAATCAACAAATAAGGGAAGCACCAACTCTAAGGTGTCTTCCCTTATTTAATACTCTTTATCAATAATAAATATTAACAGAGCCTAAATAAAAAAGTGAGAAAAATGATAAACATTCTTCTCACTTTCATCAATTAGGGTGGCATATACATAAATATGCGTTTGGGTGGATTTTTGGATGGAAAATCCACATGCATAGTATAACAAAAAAATTATGGCTTTTCACATGTAATATTGCATATGAAAAATAGTAAAGTTTTTAAACTTTAATATTAAAAACTTATATATACATGTTACAATGTAATTCTCTGATTTATTTTATTCTCCTATTTAGAATTTATGATTTATTGATTCAATAAAACGAAAGTGGTTGTAATGAATAGATAAAACGATGAAGTAATACAGTTAGAATGGTTAAAAGGCAGTTAAATATAAGTATTAAAAGAAATAAATTTACTTAGTTATGTTTAGTGAATGTATTATAGTAAGAATTTCATCCGATTGGATTAGCGCTAAACTAGATTTTTATCCAAACAAATCCAATAATTATTTTTTAAATGAAGTATATGTTGCATCCAGTTTATTTGGAATAATTCGTAGTCTAATAATTGCTGAATCTAGAAAAATAACATATTCGAAAGGAGGACAGATAAAACTCTGCCTGTGAAATTTAAATCACTAAACGTTAAAATTCAGATGATAGGATGTAATTGTGGTTTCATTTCGAATGGTACCATAAATGAATGTGGAAAAATAAAGGAGAAAAATTTAAATAAACTATATAAGTAGTAAAAATGAAAAGGAGAAGTATCTAGTGTTTAATATAAAAGAAAGATTGGGACAAATAAAGCTTAAAACGAAGTTGTCTATGGCATTTATAGCAATATTAATTATACCAAGCCTTATCGTAGGAGTATCATCTTATAATAAAGCAAAAACAGATCTTAATGAAACAATTCTACAATCAGCAAAAGATAATATAAGTATTTTAGATAAGATTGTTGATGATGAATTAGAAAATAAGCATACAGATGTCACTCATTTTGCAAAGGTACTCACACAAGGGGATTATAATCCTGAACAATCGCAAAATGTACAGAGTAAATTTGATCAATATATACAGTTACATCCAGAGATAGAAACGATTTATACGGCATCCAGTAACAATCAATTTATTCATGCACCTGTTGGCAAAATACCAGAAGGGTTTAATCCGTTAGAAAGTAGTTGGTATAAGGATGCAGTAAAAGCAAATGGAGAGATTATTGTTTCATCTCCCTATAAATCAAAGTCTACAGGAAATATGGTAATTGCAATTGCAAAGCAAAATGCAGATAAAAGTGGTGTCATTGGTGTAGATTTGAATATTACAGATATCGTAAAAACATCCAAAATGATAAAAATTGGAAAGCAAGGATTTGTATCTATAGTTAGTCAAGATAAAACTATAGTTGTTCATCCATCGCTAAAGCCTGGAGAGAAATTAGAGAAAACTTTAGCGGATGAATTGTACAAGACAGAAGATGGAGTAATTACTTATAGCCTCAATGGTGAAGATCGAAACATAAGCTTTAAGACAAATATAAAAACAGGTTGGAAAATAGCCGGCGTAATGCCTACGAAAGAAATTGAAGAAGCTACTAATCCTATTTTTTATAAAACGCTCACTATAATAGGGGCTTCATTATTGTTAGGTGGAATTGTAATTCTATTCATACTCAGATCTATAATTATTCCACTAAGACAATTAGTCATTTCAGCTCAAAGAATTAGTCAAGGAGATTTAACCGAGAAAATAGATATTCGTTCAAAGGATGAACTTGGTCAATTAGGTGGTAGTTTCAATACAATGGCAGAGTCGTTACGTAATATTATTTCTCAAATAAACACATCTGCAGGACATGTAGCTGCGTCTTCTGAGGAACTAACTGCTAGTGTAGAGCAAGCAAGTGTTGCGACAGAACAAATTACAAAAGAGATGGAAGAAATCTCGAACAGTGCAGAGGTTCAAAATAATGAAATTGAGTCTGGAGCTGAATTAATTGGTGAGGTAACACGAAATATTCAATATGTAGCTGAGAATGCATCTGAAGTATCGGCTTCATCCATATACACAAAACAAAAAGCCAATGAAGGTGAACAATTAGTAGAACAAACTGTAGCACAAATGCAGTCTATCCATCACTCTGTTTCTCAATCCGATAATGTAATAAAATTATTAGATAAGAAATCGCAACAAATTGGAAGTATATTAGAAGCGATTCAAAATATTGCGGAACAAACAAATTTATTAGCATTGAATGCAGCAATTGAAGCAGCTAGAGCAGGAGAACAGGGGCGAGGGTTTGCAATTGTTGCAGATGAAGTTAGGAAGCTAGCAGAGCAATCATCCGAATCTTCGATGGAAATTGGAAGCTTAATTAAGGAAATACAAGCAGACGTACATGAGACTGTAAAAGCTATGAATGAAGTGGGAGTAGAGGTACAGTCGGGAATTAAAGTTGCGAACGATACAAAACAAAGTTTTTATGAGATTTCAAAATCTGCAAATGATATAGTGTCAAAAGTGCATGGTATGGTGGAGCTATCTAATACAATGACTACTGATGCAATGAAAGTCGATACATCGATTGATCAAATAGCTATGGCTGTAAAAGAGAATTCTTCAAGTATGCAAACGATAGCTGGTTCATCTGAGGAACAACATGCTTCTATGGAAGAGATAAATTCTTCAGCAATACAATTAGCACAGATGGCAGAAGAACTTCAAGAGTTAATTGGTGGATTTAAGATTTAAGTTGAGATTCTAGGAGAGAATGCTAGAATCTTGTTACAGAGTGGAAATGCATAGTAAATAAGTATAATATGTACTCTCTATGCGTATTGAACAGGCAGAAAAGCCATTTAAAAACCCTCCATTTGGAGGGTTTTTAAATAAAGTTACATTAAATTTGTGGTGGTGCACCACCATAATCGCCAATACTATATGAAGGAGTAGGATAATGACCATGAGTAGCAAGCTGATCTGTTTTAGAAAACTGAAAAATTCCCACTGTTAATACCCCAATAAAAGCAATGCCTGATAATAATAAGCTAATTTTTTTCATTATTTTAACACTCCTTTTGCGATTGATTTTTGTCTTGCCTGATAACAAATATGGAAATAGTCACTTACCTTTTGGTAGTTCTCTAATTGTCTACATTTTGTGGCAAATAATTCAGCGTATTCGACAACATATTCCCATAATTCTTCTTCCTCAAAGTATAAGATTCCTTCTTGAATGATTTTTTCTAATTCTTCCAATGGAATATTTTCGTTTAATCTTTTTAAAATAGAGAAGTGGTGTGTGTATTCTTCGTTATGAATTTCTCTGCAAATCTGTAGTCCCTTATCAATGAGTTGGCTGGCCGTTGATTGTTCTCCTAACTTATAATGTTCCTTAGCTTGTAGGAAGATGGCCTTGAAGTGTGTAGGGATTTTCTCTGTTACTTCTGAAAGGTGACGAATAGCTAAAGTAGACATACTTTGATCAGAATACAGCCACCCCATAGTATTTTTTACGTATAACAAGGAATCTTCTTCCCTATTTTTTTGTAGTAAATCAATTGCACAATGTAGATATTCTTCTGCTTGTTCGTACTGTTTTAAATAGATGCAGCAGCCACCTAGCAAACTATTACAAAAGGCTGTTTTTACTTCATAACCTTCATACTTTGAAAAGATTGCTCTCGATTTATTTGCGTATTCGATAGAAGCAAGCATGTTATAGGTATGGTGATAAAAAGTAGCAATTCTATAGTAGAATTCAGCGTGTTCAATTTCATCTGGTATGTCTACTAATATCTTTTCTGCCAGTTTATAATGTTCCTCTGCCTCAGTATAATTTGATATAAAAGTGGAATGAATGGATTTAAAAAAGTGATAATAGAAGCGTAGAAAATGGTCTGTAGGCATATCATAGTCACTAATAGCATCAAAGCTATTTTGTTGAATACCAAGGCTATCTGTTAAGACATTGTAACGGAATTCAAGTAGTGAGTAATAGAGTAACAAATTTTGATCTTGATGTTCTTGATTTGGCTCAGTACTTAATTTGCTGATTTTTTCATCAATTTTCTTTTTTAGATTAGTAGCTTTTATAACTTGTTGAGATAGCATAGATCGATACCAGTCGTTCAATAGAGAGGTTAACTGCTCATTTCCTTTTACTGAGACACTCATAATATACGCCCCCATCTTATAGAAATATCCTACTCCAATTTAATTGTAACTATCATAGCAAAATAGAAGAAAAAATAGTATGATTTTACAACTTTTTCAAGAAAATTCAGAAAATAATCAATTGTTGTCGAATGTACTTAGAATAAAACATCCAAAAATTATCAAAAGATGATATGAGTCTTTATACGTTCTATCAGGTGAACTAAGAAACTG
>NZ_JBMOWC010000074.1:0-18639 GCF_049310765.1 Bacillus sp. PSXD-155
TTATCCGGTATTAGCCCCGGTTTCCCGGAGTTATCCCAGTCTTATGGGCAGGTTACCCACGTGTTACTCACCCGTCCGCCGCTAACTTCTTGAGAGCAAGCTCTCAATCCATTCGCTCGACTTGCATGTATTAGGCACGCCGCCAGCGTTCATCCTGAGCCAGGATCAAACTCTCCAATAAAGTTAGTTTGTCTAGCATCTAAAAATAAAAATTGACGTTTCACGTTGTTTGTTTCGTTCAGTTTTCAAAGAACTACTTGGTCGCTCATTTGCGACTTCCTTATGTTAACATTTCTAATTTGTAATGTCAACTAAGTTTTTCATTTCGTTTGCCGCTTTCGACGTTGTTGTCATCAGCGACTCGTATAATACTACACCTCTAAACTCTAATCGTCAATATGTTTTTCTGAAAAAATATAAAAAGACTTATTTCTTTTTAAAATAAGCCTTTTTATCATGTAACAAGCTATCGTTTATTATTTTTCTATAATAGGTAAAGAGACGATAAATCGAATAATACCCTCCTCATATTCAGCTCGAATACTACCACCTTGTAACTCAACAATACTTTTCGCAATCGCAAGCCCAATTCCAGAACCTTCTGTTACTCTACTTCGAGATTGATCTTTCTTATAGAAACGTTCAAACAAATTCGCTAACTCTTCTCTCGTAAACTCTTCACTATGATTCGCAATTACAATTTGTATATCCCTGCGCTGCCTTTGAAGAGAAACTTTTATCTCTCCATCATCTTTACTATACTTAATCGCATTCATTAGTAAATTATCAAATACACGAACCATCTTTTCCGAATCAATCGATGCATAAGCACGTTCCTCAGGAAACTTCTTAACAAACGTAAGTCCATGCTCTTCCGCCTGCGGTACTAATTCTTCTATTAATTGCTCGAGTAACTCATTCATACAAACTTCTTGTTTTTCTAATACAACTTGTTCATTTGTTAACTTCGTATACTCAAATAAATCTTCTATTAAATTCTTTAACTGCTCCGACTTTGCAAAAGCAATTCTCGTATACTCATCATGTTGTTCTTGATTTTCATATTTAGAATCTCGAAGTAATCGTAAGTAACCCATAATAGAAGTAAGTGGTGTACGTAAATCATGAGATACATTCGTAATAAGCTCATTTTTCTGCTTTTCTAATTTACGTTCTTTTTCTATATTATTCATAAGCTCTTCCGCCATATTATTAATATTCTCAGTTAAAGACGCAATCTCATCTTCACCTTTCTTCTCAATGCGGTACGCTAAGTTTCCTTTTTCTATTTCCTTTACACCTTCTGCCATTGCTTCAATCTGCTTCATCTTTCTCTTTGTTATATAGAAGAAAGAGAAAATGAATACAAGGACACCAATTAAAAATGGGAATGGTCCTTCTACTTTATAATACACTACCTCGCCTTGAGGAATCCCGCTTACAAACATATATAAGTTCTTACCTTCAATTGTAATAGGCGAGAATGTAATAAACTCTTTTCTTGATCTTTCAATATCATTATTATTTGAATAATTGATAGCAAATGAAGTCGCATTACGAATTGTATTATGCAAATTAATTTGTTCTTCTTGCGCTTGCTTCGTCTTATACAAAACTTTACCATTTTCGTCAGTAACTAATATTTTAAAGGCATCATGCCCTTGCTCTAAATTCTCATTTTCTAGTTCTATCATATTTTGTACAGCATCTAATTTATTTTCAGCAACCATCATTTCCGCTGTACTTTGAGCTTTACGATTAATTTGCTCCATACCATCTCTGTAATTAATCTCGGCATGCTGGCTAGCATCTTCAAAAATAGGTGCTACTATCTTCGTTGATACAAAGAGACCTAATAACGCACAAGCAGTAAACGCCGTAATAAGTTGAATCCTTATACTCCGTTTCACGCTCTTTATTATCTTTCCAATTAATTCTCGAATTTTCCTTACATAAGTAAACGGATTAAATATCTTTTTCAATCTTATACCCCACTCCCCATACTGTTTTTATATATCTAGGCTTCCTTGGATTCTCCTCAATCTTTTCACGTACTTTTCGGATATGCACCATTACAGTATTATCAGACTGGAAAGATCGTTCGTTCCACACCTTTTCATAAATTTGCTCCGCACTAAACACCATACCTGGATTTCTAGCTAGCAATTCTAAAATTGAAAATTCCCTCGGGGTTAGTTTCACTTCTTCTCCCTCTACAATAACTCTATGGGTCGAGATATTTATTTTCATCTCTCCAATTTCTAGCTCGTCCTCATTTTGTATAGCGAAGCCATTCATTTTCATATAACGGCGTAACTGAGATTTAATTCGTGCAATTAACTCTAATGGATTAAAGGGCTTCGTTACGTAATCATCTGCTCCTGTTGTTAATCCTAAAATCTTATCCATATCTTGCGTTTTCGCAGAAAGCATAATAATAGGCATCTCTTTCGATTCTCTTACTTTCATACACATATGAATACCATCTACTTTCGGCATCATAATATCTAATACGACTAGATGCACTTCATTTTCTTCCAGTAAACGTAGCCCTTCTTCTCCGTCCCCTGCTTGCAGTACTTTATATCCTTCATTCTTTAAATAGATTGTAATTAAATTCCGAATTTCTTTTTCATCATCTACGACAAGTATTGTTTCGTGTGCCACAATATCTCCCCCATTACTTTTTTAATCCCTAACTTCTATTATAGGAAAACTTCTGAAGAAAAACGCTCGGAAATCCTTAAGTTTTTCTGAAGACGCAAAAAAGGTCTAGACTCCCCTTAAGTCTAGACCTTTCAAAAAACCCCTTTTATTTACGAACGTAGATGAAATATAGTACGAATAAAACTCCCATAACATACATAATCGGATGAACCTCTTTACGACGACCACTCACAACCATTGTAATTGGATAGAAGATAAATCCAATCGCAATCCCAGTTGCGATACTATACGTAAGTGGCATAGAGATAATTGTAAAGAATGCTGGCACTGCAATCTCGAATTTCTTCCAATCAATTTCCCCTAAGGAAGAAACCATCAAGATTCCTACAATAATTAAAGCTGGTGCCGTTACAGCTGGCGTTACAACACTTAGTAATGGCGAGAAGAATAATGCCAGTAAGAAGAATCCTGCTGTTACAACTGCCGTAAATCCAGAACGTCCTCCTGCTGCTACCCCTGCAGAAGACTCAATGTAAGACGTTGTTGTTGATGTACCCAAGATTGCACCAATTACAGTTGCAATCGCATCTGCAAATAACGCTTTTCCTGCACGTGGTAATTTATTGTTCTTCATTAATCCTGCTTGATTCGCAACCGCTACAAGCGTACCCGCTGTATCAAAGAAATCGATAAAGAAGAACGTTATAATAACAATCCCCATTTGAACAGTGAAAATATCTCCGAAGTGCGTTAACGCAGCACCGAACGTTGGTTCTAGGCTCGGTATTGCTCCCACTACAGCTTTCGGAGTATCAATTAACCCTGTTGCCACTCCTAAGATCGCTGTAAGAATCATACCGTAAAATACTGCACCATTAACTTTCTTAATCATGAAGATAATTGTCGTAACAACCCCGAAGATTGCTAATAACGTTGTGCCCTTTGTTAAGTCCCCCAACCCAACAAGAACAGCATCATTTTTCACGATAATTCCGGCATTTTGGAATCCAAGGAAAGCAATGAATAATCCAATACCTGCTGCTACTGCAAACTTTAACTCCGATGGAATTGCATTAATGATTTTTTCACGAATACCTGAAGCAGTAAGAATAATAAAGATAATACCTGACATTAATGTTCCGGCAATGGCCGTTTGCCACGGAATACCCATCGTTAACACTGCTGTATAAGCAAAGAACGCGTTAATTCCCATACCTGGCGCTAAAGCAATTGGATACTTCGCGAAAATACCCATAATTAACGAACCGATTGCTGCCGCTAATGCCGTAGCAACGAATACTGCACCTGGATCCATCCCTGTACCTGCTGGTAACCCTTTAACATTTCCAAGCGACAGCGTAGCAGGATTGACAAACAGTACGTAAGCCATAGATAAAAATGTCGTTAATCCTGCTATGAACTCAGTCTTATAATTCGTACCGAGCTCATCAAACTGAAAATAGCGTTTCATCTTACGTTTCCCCCGTTATATGATTACTCGCCGTATTTCTCCTAGCCCTCTTTTATCCCGAGAAATAAAAAAGGCTTCCATTGCATATATACATGGAAGCGTTCTATAAACAAAGACAAGTTTCCCCTCATCTTTATATAAACGCCTCGTAGTCAAGCCATTTACGGTAGCTAGGTAGAAACTTTCGGGCCATATCCCCGATATTATACGACGGCATAATATTCACTTTTCGTTTGAATTACATACTCATATTAACTCTTGAATGTATTTTTGTCAATTTAAAAACGAACATTTTTATAAATTTTTATATTTTCGTTCGTATTAACGATGAAAACAAAAAGATCCATCTATTCATGAATGATAGATGGATCTTTTTTATTACAATACTATTCCCACTCAATAGTTGCTGGTGGCTTACTCGTTACATCATACACGATACGGTTAACGTGTTTCACTTCGTTTACGATACGTACAGAGATTTTCTCTAGTACGTCCCAAGGGATACGTGCCCAGTCAGCTGTCATACCGTCAATAGATGTTACTGCACGGATACCTACTGTGTAATCGTAAGTACGCTCGTCACCCATAACACCTACGCTACGCATACCAGGAAGTGCAGTGAAGTATTGCCAAATTTCACGGTCTAATCCCGCTTTAATAATTTCTTCACGTAAAATCGCATCAGATTCACGAACGATTTCTAATTTCTCTTCTGTGATTTCACCTAATACACGAATACCAAGACCAGGACCTGGGAATGGTTGACGCCATACGATTTCATCAGGAATTCCTAGTTCAGATCCTAATACACGTACTTCATCTTTAAATAACGTATTTAAAGGCTCAATTAATTTGAACTGCATGTCTTCTGGAAGTCCACCCACGTTATGGTGAGATTTAATTGTTTGTGCAGTTGCTGTACCACTCTCAACGATATCTGTGTAAAGTGTACCTTGTGCTAAGAAGTCCATACCTTGTAATTTAGACGCTTCATCATCGAATACGTAAATGAATTCGTTACCGATAATTTTACGTTTTTGTTCTGGATCTTCTACACCTTTTAACTTGTTCATGAAACGTTCTTGTGCATCCACTTTAATAACGTTCATATGGAAGCCTTCGCTAAATGTTTTCATAACGCCTTCTGCTTCACCTTTACGAAGTAAACCGTGGTCAACGAAAATACATGTTAACTGATCGCCGATTGCTTTATGAATTAATACTGCTACAACAGAAGAGTCTACGCCGCCACTAAGTGCACATAGTACTTTTTTGTCTCCAACAGTTTCACGAATCTTTTCTAATTCTACTTCGATAAAGTTCTCCATGTTCCATCCTTCAGAACAACCACATACGCCGAATACGAAGTTTTTAATTAAATCGTTACCGTGCTCAGAGTGACGTACTTCTGGGTGGAATTGTACACCGTATAAGTTTTTCGCTTCATTGCTCATACCAGCAATTGGGCAAGACTCACTTGTCGCGTCTACTACGAATCCTTCAGGTAAACCAGTTACTAAGTCGCCATGGCTCATCCATACAACTTGCTCTTCTGGAAGGTTCGCATATAATTTTGATTCGTTCTCTACTTTAAGAACAGCTTTTCCGTACTCACGGTGGTTGGCACGCTCTACTTTACCACCGAAGTGTTGTGTCATAAGCTGCATACCGTAACAGATACCGAAGATCGGTAAACCTAGTTCGAAGATTTTTTCATCACAATGTAATGCACCTTCACCGTATACGCTATTTGGTCCACCAGAGAAAATAATCCCTTTTGGATTCATTGCTTTAATTTCTTCTGCAGTAATTGTATGTGGATGAAGTTCACTGTATACACCGAACTCACGAATTCGACGTGCTATTAACTGATTGTATTGACTTCCAAAATCTAAAACGATAATTGTATCGTGTTGCTTCTTCAAAATAATCACCCCAACGTTAGTTCTCGTATATAAATATTTTCACCAATTTGGCGAAAAGCATTACTAATATAATAAAAAAAGCCAGTCCTCCGCCTCTAGTCTCATAACAAAGAAAAGGCAGGGGTCTGGCTTTATAAAGAAAGATAGTCTCCGCTCTTTATAAATATAAGACACACTGCCTTCATAGTCAGGTTGTTTACGGTAACCCGGTAGAGACTCTCAAACCATATCATTGAGGATATATGAAGGATCGTTTTATATTATCTTCCTAGATTCTAACAATGAAGTATCTATATGGTCAAGAGAGAAAGCGACAAAATTCTACAGAAATTCATTTCCTTTTCTAAAAAACATCCATTTCTATATAGAAATGGATGTTTTTTAGAAAAGAATTACATCATCCCACCCATGCCAGGCATTACCGGTGTAATTGATTCTAGTTTGTCAGCTACTACAGCTAAAGTCGTATCATCAGTTTCTCCCTATTTTTTACCTATCCGTATAAAAATTTCATCAACCTGTTCTAGCTCTTACGCTGGCATGAATACACACAAACAAAAGAGTTAATAGACACTATAAAAGCCTATGCAAGTTATACATAAGCTTTTTGTTATTCACGATTAGCTATTCTTCAAGTCCTAATCCTTAAAGCAATTATTAATAAGATTAAATATAATAATCAGGGTTTTCGTCCATTTTAATTAAAAATTCTTCTAAAGAATCCGCTATTTTTATGTTCTCAGAGTAGATGGGACACTGTCCTAATTCATTTTCTTCTTTAAATTTAATTGTTAAAAAGTTAAGTTCTGTTGCTTCAAAAAATACTAATGATTCATCATCATCTACATCATCTAGGTTTGGATTATATTCGTAAATATCCTGTCTTAAGCGAAAATCCGCAACTGAAATCGGGTCCATAAACCTGTTGAAAAACATTCTTTTATCAGACTTTAAAAAACCACAGCCTATTTCTTGATAAAAACGTTGCAGTTCTTTTGGGAGTTCCATTTGTAATAAGTTTTCTGCTTCATCTATCTCTTCTTG
The DNA here is from genome assembly GCF_049310765.1 of Bacillus sp. PSXD-155. Classification (NCBI taxonomy): domain Bacteria; kingdom Bacillati; phylum Bacillota; class Bacilli; order Caryophanales; family Bacillaceae; genus Bacillus; species Bacillus sp. PSXD-155. The sequence continues at coordinate 7,108 of NZ_JBMOWC010000074.1, forward strand.
ATATATAGGATAAAAAATAGGTTTTTGTTTAGAACGTACACTTCTGTCTGCTACAACATATTTTTTCAAAAAGTTAAACATAGCGTTAATACCTCCGTTATTTACTTTTTCTTAAAAATCTCTTTTGAAATACCTTCCTTGCCATGAATCCCACCTTGATGTTCAGTAGGAAATTTAGCTGGGTGTATATTCCACCACTCATGTTCTCCACCGTGTGCATTTTCAATAAAATGATGTGCATCATACGGGTCATCTACATGCCTTAGCGGTATTCCTCTTCTAGAAAGGATTTCTTCTTCATAAGTAGGCCATTTTTGATTAGTCTCCAGTTCCCACTCTTCTCTTAAATCATCTTTTAATCTACCAAATTCGCTTCTTCTTTTTGCAACTTCTTCTTTGCTTAATCGTTCATAACTATTATTTTCTATGTGTTCTTGTAGTAATTCCCTCTGTTTTTCAGGGATTTTTCTATTTGTAATTTCTTCTACTTGGCTAAGGTATTCTTGGAATCTAGGTGTATTTAAATTACCAGGGTCAGCAAACATAAATGTATTTCGTGCTTCTTCTAAAGAATTAAAAGAAGTTTTTGGAACATCTCTAAAATCACCAACATATGCAAAGGGGTCTCTCATTTTTAATTTATTTGAAAAATGAGAAATACTCTGTTCTGCTTTTATCCCTAATGTAGTCACTTTCCCTACTCTGCTTATTCCTTTATCCCCAACCCATCCCAATCCAAGTCCCATAAAAATACTTGTGCCCCATTTTGTACGACTTTCCGCATCACCATGCCAAAAATCATTCATAAATGAATCCGAAACAGTATTCCAAGCAGTAGAAACTGTCTCTATAGGGTGACCTATAGCATACTTAACATTTTCCTTTGCTACTGTATCATCTAATGAATCAAATCCTTCTACAAGCTACCCAATAACTTGCCCAGAGCCAACGTATATACCATCCCAAATTTTTCTCAGCATAGATTTTTCAGGGGGTTTGTCGCCCATTGCTCCTGCTTCTATCTTTTCATTAGATAAACTTCCATCAACTAAATTACCATCATAAAGTTCATCAGCATTACGAAACTTTTCAGCAGCATGCATTAGTTCTTCTGCAATCTTATCAAATTCCCTAAACACATTAAACATTTGAGGTTTTGTTTCATTAAGCATCTGATAAAATCTTTGACTCGTTGCACCATTCCACATTGAAGCTACGTATTCCGTTTGGTTATATAAATCTTTATGTATTTGTTCTAACCTATTTTTAGTTTCAAGAACAAGCTTTGCTGACTGTTCTAGCCGTTCTGGCGTAACCTTTATTTGCGTCATGCTACCCCTTCTCCATACAATATTTTACACAAAAATTATATCACGTGAAGCTATTTCACCGTACTAAATATTCGGAATTTACTACCAAAAAATTATCCCCCCCTTTTTAAGAAGTTGAAACGCCGCTGTCTAAATAAACACGCGAATCCTATCAAAATATATCTTCTCTTATTAACTTTCTCTTTGCAAAATCAAGTATCCCTCTCACTTTTTCAGGATGATTTATTCCACGTAAATGCCCAAATACACTGTAACTTCGTATTTATTGTTTTAGCTGTATTACCTTTATCTTGGAATAACGTACATAGCTTTTCACATAAAGAGTTTTAATTTCTTCAACATTCAAAATGTCATTATCGTGACAGTAATTGATAAAACTACCTAATAGAACCTCATAATTTTGATATTTACCCTCGTTATATTCCCGAACTTACGGTCTTCAAGAAATTCCTTTTATGCAATTTTAAAAAACATAAAAAAGACTACCTCCTCTCATCAAGGAAGTAGCCTTCTTCTAATTAACTATTTATACATTGCACAGCTTCACAGAGTGATGCTTATTACATCATTCCGCCCATACCGCCCATGCCCATGCCGCCCATGTCAGGCATTGCTGGTGCATTTGGTTCTGGCTTGTCAGCTACTACAGCTTCAGTTGTTAAGAACATAGCTGCAACAGATGCTGCGTTTTGAAGTGCAGAACGAGTTACTTTAGCTGGATCTACGATACCAGACTCAAGCATGTTAACCCATTCGCCAGTAGCTGCGTTGAAACCAACGCCTACTTTTTCGCCTTTTAGACGCTCGACAACTACAGATCCTTCTAGACCAGCGTTGATTGCGATTTGACGAACTGGCTCTTCTAGTGCGCGAAGTACGATGTTGATACCTGTTGCTTCGTCGCCTTCAGCTACGATAGAAGCTACTTTCGTGTATACGTTCATAAGTGAAGTACCACCACCTGCAACGATACCTTCTTCTACTGCTGCACGAGTTGAGTTAAGTGCATCTTCAATGCGAAGTTTGCGCTCTTTCAACTCAGTTTCAGTTGCTGCACCTACTTTAATTACCGCTACGCCACCTGCTAGTTTAGCAAGACGCTCTTGTAATTTTTCACGATCGAATTCAGAAGTCGTTTCTTCTAATTGCGCACGAATTTGACCGATGCGAGCTGCGATTTGCTCTGTATTTCCAATACCTTCAACTACAGTTGTGTTTTCTTTTGTAACAACAACTTTACCAGCGCGTCCTAAAGATTCAACTGTAGCAGATTTTAAGTCACGACCTAATTCTTCAGTGATTACTTCGCCACCAGTTAAGATTGCGATATCTTCTAGCATTGCTTTACGACGGTCACCAAATCCAGGAGCTTTAACAGCTACTACATTGAATGTACCACGAAGTTTGTTCACTACTAATGTAGCTAAAGCTTCGCCTTCTACATCTTCAGCAATGATAAGAAGTGGTTTACCTTGTTGTACCACTTGCTCTAATACTGGTAAGATTTCTTGAATGTTAGAAATCTTTTTGTCAGTAATTAAGATATATGGGTTATCAAGAACTGCTTCCATTTTGTCAGAATCAGTAATCATGTAAGGAGATGCATATCCACGATCAAATTGCATACCTTCTACTACGTCTAATTCTGTTGTGAATCCTTTAGACTCTTCTAAAGTAATAACGCCGTCGTTACCAACGCGCTCCATTGCTTCAGCGATTAATTGACCTACTTCTTCGTCAGCTGCAGAAATAGCAGCTACTTGTGCGATAGAAGATTTGCCTTCGATTGGTTTAGAAATCGTTTTTAATTCTTCAATTGCAGCAGTAACAGCTTTTTCGATACCTTTACGAAGACCCATTGGGTTAGCACCAGCTGTTACGTTTTTAAGACCTTCACGAATCATAGCTTGCGCTAATACAGTTGCAGTTGTTGTTCCGTCACCAGCTACATCATTTGTTTTGCTAGCAACTTCTGCTACTAATTTTGCACCCATGTTTTCGAATGCATCTTCTAATTCGATTTCTTTTGCGATTGTTACACCATCATTTGTAATAAGTGGTGAACCGAATTTTTTCTCAAGTACAACGTTACGACCTTTTGGTCCAAGTGTTACTTTTACTGCGTTTGCAAGAGTGTCGACACCGCGAAGCATCGAACGACGTGCTTCTTCACTAAATTTAATATCTTTTGCCATAATAATTGACCCCCTTGGATTTTTTAAGATTTATATAATTAACCGATAACTGCTAAAATGTCACTTTCACGTAAAATCAAGTAGTCTGTACCTTCATATTTCACTTCAGTACCTGCATATTTTGAGAAGATGATAAGATCACCTGCTGCTACCTCTAAAGCAACACGCTCACCATTTTCAAGCACTCGACCAGTACCTACTGCAACAACTTTACCCTCTTGTGGTTTTTCTTTTGCGGTATCTGGTAATACGATACCACTTGCTGTTTTTTCTTCTGCTTGAACAAGCTCAATTACAACGCGATCACCTAATGGCTTTAGCATGAACAATAACCTCCTCATTTTGTTATGTAAATTTTATTTATTAGCACTCAAGTCATCCGAGTGCTAACACACTTATAATAATAAATAATCTCAATTTCTTTTGCAAGTAAAAAAATCATAATTTTTTCGCAAATTACTATATAAACTTTCTATATAGAATACTGCCTTTACTATATGAATCGTTGTTTCCCCAACTCGTATGTTACAATATGAAAGACACCCTAAGTTGTTTTCGCTAAACGCACAACTTTTTCCTGTCTCTTACTTCAATTTCAAATATGTATTTACAAAAAAATCACAATTCGGATGAAAGTTTATATCGTAGATAACATATTTACATGTTATCCTACCTCATCTCATACACTAGAGTTAGAAAGGATGGTTAAACCATTTGAAGAAACAATACTGGTGGATTATCGTTACATACATTTTAATGCAGTTATCTGGCGTTGTTGGATTACCACTTCTCCTAAAAACAGGACTCTATGATAATAGAGGATTTACCATTGAAGAAAAAGGACAAATTATAACGGGACACTGGGCAATCATTAGCTTCTTTATTGCATTATGTATCGTGCTTTGGTTACTTAGAACAGATATTCGTGACAGGCATTTAGATCCAATGCGCTCTTCTGTTCCAGCTACTATTGGATGGATTTTCATCGGGTTCTTCTTAGCAATCATCTCACAATCCATTGCAGGTATGATTGAAATGTATGTATTTGGGGTTCCACGTGGATCTGAGAATACAGACAGACTGATGGACATCGCAAGAACGATACCTTGGTTCCTTATTGTCGTATCTATAATTGGACCTATCTTAGAAGAAATCGTATTTAGAAAAATTTTATTTGGTACACTTTATAAGAAGTTTAACTTCTTTATCGCAGCTATCATTAGTTCGCTTGTATTTGCAGCAATCCATTTTGATTTTACTCACTTATTGGTATACACTGCTATGGGGCTCGTATTCGCCTTCTTATATGTGAAGACGAAGCGTATTATCGTTCCGATTGCAGCTCATGTTGCGATGAATACATTAGTCGCTATTGGGCAAATTTTTATGAGCAATGAGCAAATTCAAGAAATGATTAAAGAAGCTGAAAAAATGCAAGGCTTTATCGGAGGATTTTTTGTATGAGAAACTCACCATTGTTCATGGCTGCACTATACTTCCTTCTTGGATGTATCTTTACACGCTTCGCCATTACGAACGTGACAGATACAATCTGGAATGTGTGGACAATACTATTTGCAGTTATGGCAACAATTGATTTTAATTTGGCACTTCGCCTTATATTAGTTAAATTCACAAAGAAGAAACAATAATAAAACGCAGAGGTTGCTTCCTCTGCGTTTTATTGTGGATAGTTTTTCAAAAAGTAAACTAATGTTTGTAACTCTACAGCTAAATCAATATGATGAATTCTAATATTCTCTGATACGTTTAATCGCGCTGGTGTGAAATTCAAAATACCATGCACGCTCGTCTCAGCTAATCTATCTGCTACAGCTTGTGCTACTGTAGCCGGTACTGTTAATATTGCCACTTGTATATCATTTGATAATCTCTCTTCTAATTCATCTAAATGGTATACAGGAATGCCCCCGATTTCTGTTCCAACTTTCTCTTCACTAACATCAAATGCCATTTCAATTTTTGTATTATTGTTTTTCGTGAAATTATAATGTAAGAAAGCGGTCCCTAAATTACCTACTCCAATAAGTGCTACACGCGTTATATCATCTTGATCAAGTGTTTCGCGGAAAAATGATAATAAATAATTTACGTTATATCCATATCCCTTTTTCCCTAACGCTCCAAAATACGAAAAATCTCTTCGTATTGTTGCGGAATCTACTTTTACCGCTTCACTCAATTCGGCCGATGAAACACGCTGCTTACCAGAAAGAGATAAGTTTTGGATAAATCGATAGTATAGAGGCAATCTTTTAGCAGTGGCTTGTGGAATCTTTTGCTGATCCATATGACCTCTCCTCTCTTCCTATCTTTATTCATATACTTTAATCAAATACAGAAGTTTAGCACTCATTAAATTCCTTGTATAATAAAGAGAAGAAGTATTCTCTCTTATTTTAAACTATACACTATTTTTAGTATGATTGAGAAATATAAACATGGCAAAGTTAAGAAATTATTTGAGGTGAAAACATTGATTTTATTACAAGTAAATGGACTTTCGAAATTATACGGTGCAGAAACAATTCTTGCAAACATAAAATTGGAAGTACAAACAAAAGATCGTATCGCATTAGTTGGAAGGAATGGAGCTGGAAAATCTACATTATTAAAAATTATCGCTGGTGAATTATCACATGATGGTGGCGAAATTATAAAACCGAAAGATGTCTCAATCGGGTATTTAGCTCAAAATACCGGCCTAGAAACGTCTTTAACAATTTGGGATGAAATGCTAACCGTCTTTACCCACTTACAGCAAATGGAGACAAAACTTCGAAGGCTTGAGCAAGAAATGGGAAAAGAAGAAAACTTTTCAAACGAAGCTATATATGAAAGATTGTTAGCTGATTATGACCAATTGCAACTCAATTATAAAGATCAAGGTGGATATCAATATGAAGCGGATATTCGCTCCATTTTAAGCGGCCTTGGCTTCCCAGTTGAAACGCACCAGACGACGATTTCTACTTTAAGCGGTGGGCAAAAAACAAGATTAGCTCTCGGAAAATTATTATTAACAAAACCAGACTTACTTATTTTGGACGAGCCTACAAACCATTTAGACATCGAAACATTAACATGGCTTGAGCAATATTTACAAGGTTATCCTGGCGCAATATTAATCGTTTCACATGACCGTTATTTCTTAGACAAACTTGTTACACAAGTATATGAAATTTCGAATAAAGAAAGCAGACGATTTGTTGGTAACTACAGTAAATATTTAGACTTAAAATCAGCATTATATGAGCAAGAAATGAAACGTTACGAAAAACAACAAGATGAAATCGCAAAACTTGAGGACTTCGTTCAAAAGAATATAGCTCGCGCCTCTACAACGAAACGTGCTCAAAGTCGCCGTAAACAACTAGACAGAATGGAATTATTAACGAGACCATTAGGGGATTCTAAGTCAGCATCATTCCACTTCGATATTGAAAAGCAAAGTGGAAATGATGTTTTACAAGTAAAGGATGCAACCATTGGCTATGATGAGGACCCTATAATTGAAAACGTAACTATGCGCTTAACTCGCGGAGATAGTGTTGCTTTAGTTGGTCCAAACGGAATTGGGAAATCCACATTATTAAAATCTATTGTGAATAAGTTACCACTATTAAATGGTGATGTTTCTTTCGGATCAAATGTATCTGTTGGTTATTATGATCAAGAACAAGCAAACTTAACATCTTCTAAACGGGTTTTAAATGAACTATGGGATGAATATCCACTGCAACCTGAAAAAGAAATCCGTACTATACTCGGGAACTTTTTATTTACAGGAGATGATGTACTGAAACCAGTATCTTCCCTTAGTGGTGGACAAAAAGCTCGATTAGCTCTTGCGAAACTTATGATGCAAAAGTCAAATTTATTAATTCTGGATGAGCCTACGAACCACCTTGATTTAAATAGTAAAGAGATTTTAGAGAATGCTTTAATTGATTATCCAGGGACTCTTCTATTCGTCTCACATGATCGCTACTTCATTAACCGTGTAACAACGACTGTGGTTGAGTTATCAACAGAAGGTGCACAGGAATATTTAGGGGATTACGATTACTATGTGGAGAAGAAAAATGAAATGATTGAACGCGCAGCATTTGAACAACTTGAACAGCAAGAAAATCAGGCACCTGTTCAAAAAACTGTAGCTCAAGAAAAATTAAATTATCTCGAAGAAAAAGAGCGTAAACAATTAGAACGTCAACGCACTCGAAAAATTGAAGAACTAGAACAAAACATCGTAAACTTAGAAGAAGAAATTGCTACGTTAGAAGATCAACTTTGCTTACCAGAAATATATGCAGATTATGAAAAAGCGAGTGAAATTACAACTAAAAAACAAACGCTACAAGAACAACTTGAAACTTGTATGGCAGAGTGGGAAGAGCTGCATGTATAAGAGTATTTAAATAAGGAAGATGTCTCATCAGTCATGATTTTTGACTATGTGACATCTTTTTTCTTTAAGTACATAAATAATTTTTTGAATATATCAATGGTAACTCGGAATATATCAACCAATTTTCAAATACATCTATCGTCACCCTATATATATAAACGATTCGACACGAAATATCGATTTATCGACAAGGATTGACAATATCAGCACCCTCTATAATAGAAGGATATTTCAAAATGTTTTTCAGGGATATCTTCTTACTTTTTATTTCCCGAAAAACAATATATTCAAAGGTCAGACTTCATCTAGTTTATCCACAAACTTATACACATATCCACCTTTATAAAATAGCTAACAAAACAACTTTTCCACATTATCCACAACTAACAAAAAAGATATCAACACTTTATATACACAACAAAACCCACATTATCAACAGATAATATGGGTTTTATCCACAAGCTGTGGTTAATTATGTGCATAACTATGCTTCAATATCTAATCCTGGATTCGCATTTAAGGCTAATGTTGCACGCTTGCCTTGTTCATACGCAATTGTCCCTGCCGCTGCAATCATTGCTGCATTATCTGTGCATAAAGATAGCGGTGGAATAATTAGTTCAATGTTTTCTTTTTGTGCAAATTCTTCTTCTAATCGCGCACGAAGTCCTTTATTAGCAGCTACTCCACCAGCAAGAAGTAATTGCTTTACATTATAAGCCTCTGCTGCACGAGCTGCTTTCGTTACAAGTACATCTATTACACTTTCTTGGAAACTTGCCGCTAAATCTTCTGGTTTAATTTCTATACCACGTTGTTTCGCGTTATGCACAGTGTTGATAACTGCTGATTTCAATCCACTAAAGCTAAAATCATATGAATTCGGTTCTAGCCATGCACGAGGCAAATCAATTGTTGGTTCTCCTTCATGTGCAAGACGATCAATATGAGGACCACCTGGATATGGCATAGATAACGTACGAGCTACTTTATCATATGCTTCTCCAGCTGCATCATCTCGCGTTTCACCAATTACTTCAAATGAACCATGTTCTTTCATATAAACAAGTTCTGTATGCCCACCAGATACAACAAGTGATAATAACGGGAATTGAACTTCTTTTACTAAACGGTTCGCATAAATATGGCCAGCAATATGATGAACACCGACTAGCGGAATATCATGTGCAAAAGCTACTGCCTTCGCTGCATTTACCCCAATTAAAAGTGCTCCTACTAAACCAGGCCCTTCTGTTACAGCAATTGCATCAATATCATCAAATGTGATATTTGCTTCTTTTAAAGCTTCTTCTAACACAACTGTAATTTCTTCTACATGATGACGGGATGCAATCTCTGGTACAACCCCGCCAAAACGTTTATGACTTTCGATTTGTGATGCAACGACATTCGCAATAATTTCCGTTCCATTTTTAACAACCGCTACAGCTGTTTCATCACAGCTTGTTTCAATCCCAAGTATAATCGTATTTTTTTCCATTATATATTCACCCACATTACAAGACCATCTTCCTGATTGTCTGCATAGTATCGTTTACGAATTCCACCATTTTGAAATCCGTATTTTTTGTACAACTGCTTTGCTACTTCATTTGATACACGTACTTCAAGCGTCATTGTTTTTACCCCTAGTTCTTTCGCTTCTGAAATAACTGCTTTCAATAAGGCATCTCCTAATTTTTGACCTCGGTATTCTGGCAAAATAGCTATATTTGTTATATGTGATTCATCAATAATTATCCACAATCCACAATATCCGATTACACGACCATCTTTTTCTAACACAATATAATGTGCATGTTCATTCATCGTTAATTCACGGTGAAAGGCATCTGCAGTCCAAGGAGTTGAAAAAGACACTTCTTCAATAGCTACAATTTGAGCAATATCATCAAGTTCCATCTTTCTAAATATCATATCCATCTTCTGCAAGGCCCCTACTTGTTTTGACTTTCTAACCACTTTGTTTCAGCTTCAGCTAAACGAAGATAGCTCGGAACAAACGTATGCACATCTTGTTCTTCTTTTTGTAACCCTAAGAATGCTAGCTCACTTGGTCTTGGATTATTTTTAGTAAACGGAGCGAATACAGCTTGATCACCTAAATGTTCTATAATTATTTCTTTATGCAATTTAACATCATTACCGATAAATAAAACAGGCTGTCCTTTATCTTTTAACATTTGCAACCAGTCCACAATAAGAATAATTCGGTCTTCTTCTATTGAAGTTAACTGCTCTCCTTCATATGTATATAATCCAGTATAGATTTGCCCACGTCTTCCATCAAATAAAGGACAAATTAATCCATTAAAGTTAACACCGTTTGCAGCTACTACCTCTAAACTTGATACACCTACAATTGGTATTTGAAGTGACCAAGCTAATGTTTTTGCCGCTGTCACGCCTATGCGAACACCTGTATATGATCCAGGTCCAGCAGCTACTACGATTTTAGTTAATTCCTTCGGTTTTACACCACATTCTTTTAACAGTTGCTCTACAGCTGGCATAAGACGTACAGAATGGTTTTTCGTCAAATTTGTAATGATTTCCCCAATCACGTTTCCTTCCTCAATAAGGGATACACCCATTACGTAATTTGAAGTATCAATTGCTAGTACTTTCATCTTGTAATAGCTCCTCACATAATCTAATATAGCGATCTCCAATTGGCTCGAGTATAATTTTTCTTGTGTCATCTCCCGCATGGAATAAACTAATTTGTAACTTTTCATTCGGTAAATATGCTTCTATTAAATGAGCCCATTCCACTACCGTAATTCCTTCACCGTAGAAATACTCATCAAAGCCTAAGTCCTCTTCGCTTTCTGCTAAGCGATACACATCCATATGATATAGTGGTAATCTTCCTTTATATTCTTTAATAATATTAAAGGTAGGACTATTTACAACTCTTTTCACTCCAAGACCTTTTGCTAGCCCCTTTGTAAAAGTCGTCTTCCCAGCTCCAAGATCTCCTTCTAAAATAATTACATCTTGTGCCTCTACGAGTTCACCTAGTTTTTCTGATAACCTTTGTGTTTCCGCAGAAGATTTTGTTGTTACTTCATATTTGCTCACAGACTTCACCTACTTTACTCACAATGTTCTCTGCTCTTTATTATACAGGTTTTGAATATATAAAAAAGTCCTTAGGAGTTGTCCTAAGGATAGTTTGACTGTCTTTATTAGTTTTTTGTTAAAACAAATAAAAAAATACGAAACAATTTGTTTCGTTCTTTTCTTTATATAAAATGGCGGTCCCGACCGGGGTCGAACCGGCGATCTCCTGCGTGACAGGCAGGCATGTTAACCACTACACCACGGGACCATTTGGTTGCGGGGACAGGATTTGAACCTGCGACCTTCGGGTTATGAGCCCGACGAGCTACCGTACTGCTCCACCCCGCGATGATATAAATAGCTTGGCGACGTCCTACTCTCACAGGGACAAGGTCCCAACTACCATCGGCGCTAGAGAGCTTAACTTCCGTGTTCGGTATGGGAACGGGTGTGACCTCTCTGCCATCATCACCAAACTATGAAGGCA
>NZ_JBMOWC010000075.1:0-16781 GCF_049310765.1 Bacillus sp. PSXD-155
TTAGAAGTGAGAATGCCGGTATGAGTAGCGAAAGACGGGTGAGAATCCCGTCCACCGAATGCCTAAGGTTTCCTGAGGAAGGCTCGTCCGCTCAGGGTTAGTCAGGACCTAAGCCGAGGCCGACAGGCGTAGGCGATGGACAACAGGTTGATATTCCTGTACCACCTCTTTATCGTTTGAGCAATGGAGGGACGCAGAAGGATAGAAGAAGCGTGCGATTGGTTGTGCACGTCCAAGCAGTTAGGCTGATAAGTAGGCAAATCCGCTTATCGTGAAGGCTGAGCTGTGATGGGGAAGCTCCTTATGGAGCGAAGTCTTTGATTCCCCGCTGCCAAGAAAAGCTTCTAGCGAGATAAAAGGTGCCTGTACCGCAAACCGACACAGGTAGGCGAGGAGAGAATCCTAAGGTGTGCGAGAGAACTCTGGTTAAGGAACTCGGCAAAATGACCCCGTAACTTCGGGAGAAGGGGTGCTTTCTTAACGGAAAGCCGCAGTGAATAGGCCCAAGCGACTGTTTAGCAAAAACACAGCTCTCTGCGAAGCCGTAAGGCGAAGTATAGGGGGTGACACCTGCCCGGTGCTGGAAGGTTAAGGAGAGGGGTTAGCGTAAGCGAAGCTCTGAACTGAAGCCCCAGTAAACGGCGGCCGTAACTATAACGGTCCTAAGGTAGCGAAATTCCTTGTCGGGTAAGTTCCGACCCGCACGAAAGGTGTAACGATTTGGGCACTGTCTCAACCAGAGACTCGGTGAAATTATAGTACCTGTGAAGATGCAGGTTACCCGCGACAGGACGGAAAGACCCCGTGGAGCTTTACTGTAGCCTGATATTGAATTTTGGTACAGTTTGTACAGGATAGGCGGGAGCCATTGAAACCGGAGCGCTAGCTTCGGTGGAGGCGCTGGTGGGATACCGCCCTGACTGTATTGAAATTCTAACCTACGGGTCTTATCGACCCGGGAGACAGTGTCAGGTGGGCAGTTTGACTGGGGCGGTCGCCTCCTAAAGTGTAACGGAGGCGCCCAAAGGTTCCCTCAGAATGGTTGGAAATCATTCGTAGAGTGCAAAGGCATAAGGGAGCTTGACTGCGAGACCTACAAGTCGAGCAGGGACGAAAGTCGGGCTTAGTGATCCGGTGGTTCCGCATGGAAGGGCCATCGCTCAACGGATAAAAGCTACCCCGGGGATAACAGGCTTATCTCCCCCAAGAGTCCACATCGACGGGGAGGTTTGGCACCTCGATGTCGGCTCATCGCATCCTGGGGCTGTAGTCGGTCCCAAGGGTTGGGCTGTTCGCCCATTAAAGCGGTACGCGAGCTGGGTTCAGAACGTCGTGAGACAGTTCGGTCCCTATCCGTCGTGGGCGTAGGAAATTTGAGAGGAGCTGTCCTTAGTACGAGAGGACCGGGATGGACGCACCGCTGGTGTACCAGTTGTTCTGCCAAGGGCATAGCTGGGTAGCTATGTGCGGAAGGGATAAGTGCTGAAAGCATCTAAGCATGAAGCCCCCCTCAAGATGAGATTTCCCATAGCGTAAGCTAGTAAGATCCCTGAAAGATGATCAGGTTGATAGGTTCGAGGTGGAAGCATGGTGACATGTGGAGCTGACGAATACTAATAGATCGAGGACTTAACCATATAATATGTAGCAAATGTTATCTAGTTTTGAAGGAATATGCCTTCATAGTTTGGTGATGATGGCAGAGAGGTCACACCCGTTCCCATACCGAACACGGAAGTTAAGCTCTCTAGCGCCGATGGTAGTTGGGACCTTGTCCCTGTGAGAGTAGGACGTCGCCAAGCAACTAAAAACACAAGTCTTTTGACTTGTGTTTTTTTTATTTCCCATGAAATAGGTTAGGTTCTGTTAGTAAAAATGATGAAATATAGTAAGGGATTTTTTGAGCAGAAATATTAAGAAATTGATAAATAAATGGATAATCTTCAGAGCCATAGCTTCCAAGTAAGTCATACCACCAATCTGTTTCATACCTAGAAATCATGCTTAAATTATAGAGCAATAAATAATGAACGAGGAGTTCGGGTAATACTGTTTTAGGATTTCTAGGATCAGTTGTAAGTGGTAAATAATAAGTATTAGTAAGATATTCATAGTATAAAGGAGTACTGTACATAGGATTCCATGATTGAATTGGCGCCGTAAAAAGTAAATTCGATTCATTAGTTTTCTCAGGTACATGTTGCATTGATAAATGCTTACAAGATGTTTCAATGTAGCGAGAAAATCTCTCTTTAGTCATATGTAATCGATCTAGTAGGTTGACTGAAAAGGAGAGCTCATTTTTAATTGTTGAATCGATTTTATATAAAGTTGATCCTTTTTGACTATAGCGGAACAAATTTTGTAATTCTGGAATATTTCCCATTAGTTCTAACATGTTAAATTTTTCTGCTTCTAAGTGTTTCATGTGAAACAGTTGTTCTGCAACATGAGTAAACAATCCGTTTTTTTGTACCTTCACCTCATCTTCTAAAAATTGATACCCTTGTTTTTTTCGTTTGCGAGTTGTAACGCCATGAGCTAAAACAGTAGTGGATTCAGGATAGTTAGGATCAATGGTTAGTAGACATGCTTTAAAAAGTTGGCTAATTCCATAAAATAACAACATTGGTTGAATGGAAAATGGAGCTGTCTTATATAATTCATAATAATTTTTCCCGTGTTCTAAGTAATAAATAAAGGGATAACAATTTTCAAAACTTTTTTTTTCGGCATCCTGAATAGAGGATTTTTCATAACAACGGGCAAGATAACGTTGTACGTTTTGAGATGAAAAAAAGAAACTTAACTGCTGCCAAGTGCAAGATGTTTGATGCATATATTACGCTCCTTTTATTGTCTAAAAATTCTAACATATATATACGTCCTTGACAGTATTTTAACCAATTGATAAGCTACTAATAATAATTTCTGGTATCATAGGGGGAACAATTATGTGGGAATCTAAATTTGTTAAAGAAGGTTTGACTTTTGATGATGTATTACTTGTACCAGCTAGGTCAGATATATTACCAAGAGAAGTAAGTGTTAAAACAGTTTTATCTGAAAGCTTACAGCTAAACATCCCGTTAATTAGTGCAGGAATGGATACAGTAACAGAAGCTGACATGGCTATTGCAATGGCTCGCCAAGGTGGTTTAGGAATTATTCATAAGAATATGTCTATTGAGCAACAAGCAGAGCAAGTTGATAAAGTAAAGCGCTCTGAAAGCGGCGTTATTTCAGATCCTTTCTTCTTAACTCCAGAACATCAAGTATATGATGCAGAACATCTTATGGGAAAATATCGTATCTCAGGTGTACCGGTTGTAAATAATTTAGATGAGCGAAAATTAGTTGGTATTATTACAAACCGTGATATGCGCTTCATCCAAGACTACTCAATCAAAATTTCTGACGTAATGACAAAAGAACAATTAATTACAGCTCCAGTTGGTACTACACTGGAAGAAGCTGAAAAGATCCTACAAAAGTATAAAATTGAAAAACTCCCTCTTGTTGATAATAACGGTGTATTACAAGGGCTGATTACAATAAAAGATATTGAAAAAGTAATTGAATTCCCAAACTCTGCTAAAGATAAGCAAGGACGCTTATTAGTTGGAGCGGCAGTTGGTGTAACAGCTGATGCTATGCTTCGTATCGATGCATTAGTAAAAGCTAGTGTAGATGCAATTGTACTTGATACAGCTCATGGGCATTCTAAAGGCGTTATTGATAAGGTAAAAGAAGTTCGTGCTAAATATCCATCATTAAATATTATCGCTGGAAATGTTGCTACAGCTGAAGCAACGAAAGCATTAATTGAAGCTGGTGCAAACGTAGTTAAAGTTGGTATTGGACCAGGTTCTATTTGTACAACACGTGTTGTAGCTGGTGTTGGTGTACCACAATTAACAGCAGTTTATGATTGTGCAACCGAAGCTCGTAAACACGGTATTCCAGTTATTGCTGATGGCGGTGTTAAGTACTCTGGTGATATGGTTAAAGCTTTAGCAGCAGGAGCACATGTTGTTATGCTAGGTAGTATGTTTGCTGGTGTTGCCGAAAGTCCTGGAGAAACTGAAATTTACCAAGGTCGTCAATTTAAAGTGTATCGTGGTATGGGTTCTGTCGGTGCGATGGAAAAAGGAAGTAAAGATCGTTACTTCCAAGAAGGAAATAAAAAACTTGTCCCAGAAGGTATTGAAGGACGAGTACCATATAAAGGACCTTTAGCAGATACAGTTCACCAATTAGTTGGTGGCTTACGTGCAGGTATGGGATATTGCGGAGCACAGGATTTAGAATTCTTACGCGAAAATGCACAATTCATTCGTATGTCAGGTGCAGGCTTACGTGAAAGTCATCCTCATCACGTACAAATTACAAAAGAGGCTCCAAACTACTCATTATAATGTCTTATATACAAATAGACAGAGATTTGATATCTCTGTCTATTTTTTTTTGATTATGTTAGAATAACGGTTATGTGAGTACATAGATATTGGGGGTAGCAAAAGTGAAAGGTATGTTTTGCAAAAGATTCATTGCTTTGGTAACAGTGCTTACACTAGCTTGTAGCATTTTTATGCCATATAGCAATGCATCAGCTGAAACAGGAGCCGCTTTAAACATTGAAGCAGGCGCGGCAATTTTAGTAGAAGCGAATTCTGGGAAAATTTTATATCAAAAGAATGCAGATGAATTATTATCCATTGCTAGTATGACAAAGATGATGAGTGAATATTTAGTTCACGAAGCAGTGGATAAAGGAAAACTTAAGTGGGATCAGAAAATTAAGGTTTCTGAATATGCATATAAGGTTTCACAAGATGCTTCATTATCAAATGTTGCATTAGAAAATGGTGGCTCTTATACAGTAAAAGAGTTATATGAGGCAATGGCAATCTTTTCTGCAAATGGTGCAACAATTGCATTAGCAGAAGCAATTGCAGGTAAAGAAGTAGATTTCGTAAAAATGATGAATGATAAATCGAAAGAACTAGGGTTGAAAAATTATAAATTTGTCAATTCTACAGGTTTAACGAATAAAGATTTAAAGGGAATGCACCCTGAAGGAACAACAGCAGATGAAGAAAATAAAATGTCTGCAAAGGATGTTGCAACTTTAGCACAACATTTAATTAAAGATTATCCAAAAGTGTTAGATACAGCAAAAATTCCTAAAAAAGAATTCCGTCCAGAAAAAGAGAAGTTTGCAATGTCAAACTGGAACTGGATGTTAAAGGGCTTAGTTAAAGAATATGATGGCGTAGATGGTCTGAAAACAGGCTCAACTCCAGAAGCAGGAGATTGCTTCACTGGTACGGTTGAAAGAAACGGTATGCGTTTTATTTCTGTAGTTATTAAAACAAGTTCTCATACAGCACGTTTTGATGAAACAAAGAAGCTATATGATTATGGATTTGCTAACTTTGAAGTGAAACAAATGTATAAAAAAGGTTCTTCAGTAAAAGGACAAGAAACAGTAAGAGTAGAAAATGCGAAAGATAAAGATATAGCAGTTCAAACGAAACAAGCTATTTCACTTCCAGTGCCAAAAGGAAGTAAAGATGTTTATAAAACAGAATTAAAAGAATCAAGTAAGGGACAAGAAGCACCTATTAAAAAGGGAGCTGCGCTTGGTCAAATGGTAATTACGCCAAAAGATACAAACGACCCTGGATTTTTAACTGGTAAGTCGTTGCAAGTGGATCTTGTAACAACATCTGGAGTAGAAGAAGCAAACTGGTTTACTCGTGCTATGCGCGGAATTGGTTCATTCTTTAGTGGTATGTGGAATAGTGCTGTTGATACAGTAAAAGGTTGGTTTTAGAAGCTCCTCATGGTAGGGGCTTTTTTTTTATTCCTATTTTTCATACCGACTTTATGAAAAAGTAGTAGACAAGCATCTGATAGTTAGTGGTAGAATGTAAGAGTATTCTTAATTTTCGCCTTTAACGGGGGAAAGCAATTCACCTAGGGGGGTTTTTGTACATGACAAATGTAACAGGGACAGAGCGTGTAAAACGTGGAATGGCAGAAATGCAAAAAGGCGGCGTTATTATGGACGTAATTAACGCTGAACAAGCAAAAATTGCAGAAGAGGCAGGCGCAGTTGCCGTTATGGCATTAGAGCGTGTACCAGCAGACATTCGTGCAGCAGGTGGCGTTTCTCGTATGGCAGACCCAACAATCGTTGAAGAAGTTATGGGTGCAGTGTCAATTCCGGTTATGGCAAAATGCCGTATCGGTCACCTTGTAGAAGCACGTGTATTAGAATCATTAGGGGTAGACTATATCGATGAGAGTGAAGTATTAACTCCTGCTGATGAAGTATACCATTTAAATAAACGTGATTACACAGTTCCATTTGTATGTGGTTGCCGTGATATCGGAGAAGCTGCACGTCGTATTGCAGAAGGTGCATCTATGCTTCGTACAAAAGGTGAACCAGGAACAGGAAACATTGTAGAGGCAGTGCGTCATATGCGCCAAGTCAATGCAGAAATCCGCCAAGTTGCGAGTCTACGTGAAGATGAGTTAATGACATATGCAAAAAATACTGGTGCTCCTTACGAAGTATTACTTGAAATTAAACGTCTTGGTCGCTTACCAGTTGTAAACTTTGCGGCAGGTGGTATAGCAACGCCAGCAGATGCTGCATTAATGATGCAACTTGGTGCTGATGGGGTATTTGTTGGATCTGGTATCTTCAAATCAGAAAACCCAGAGAGATTTGCACGTGCGATTGTTGAAGCAACGACTCATTATGAAGATTACGAACTAATTGCAAGTCTTTCTAAAGGATTAGGTAATGCAATGAAGGGTATCGAAATTTCAACGTTATTACCAGAACAACGCATGCAAGAGCGTGGATGGTAATTAAAGGAGAACTTTAAAATGGTGAAAATCGGTGTACTAGGTCTTCAAGGTGCAGTTCGTGAACATGTAAAATCAGTTGAAGCAAGTGGTGCAGAAGCTGTTGTTGTAAAGCGTATAGAGCAACTTGAAGAGATTGATGGTCTTATTTTACCAGGCGGTGAAAGTACAACAATGCGCCGTCTTATTGATAAGTATGCTTTCATGGAACCACTTCGCACATTTGCAAAGTCTGGTAAACCAATGTTTGGTACATGTGCAGGGATGATTCTTCTTGCGAAAACACTTATTGGCTATGAAGAATCACATATTGGTGCTATGGATATTACAGTTGAGCGCAATGCGTTCGGACGCCAAAAGGATAGTTTTGAAGCTGCGCTTTCAATTGAAGGCGTGGGTGAAGACTTCGTTGGTGTATTTATCCGTGCGCCGTATGTTGTAGAAGTAGCTGATAATGTTGAAGTGCTTTCTAAGCATGGTGATCGAATGGTAGCGGTAAGACAAGGTCAGTTTTTAGCTGCTTCATTCCATCCGGAATTAACAGATGATCATCGTGTAACAGCATACTTTGTTGAAATGGTAAAAGAAGCGAAAATGAAAAAAGTTGTATAAGTAACTTGCAACTTGTATAAGATTATAGTAAATTGATGGTAACAATTTTATAAAATAAGCGTGTTGATAGGAAATAGTAACAAATGTTGTTTCTTATAGAGAGTCGATGGTTGGTGGAAATCGATAGAAACAGTTTGTGAATCCATCCTGGAATGGAATGTGGAACATCTTTTGGATTAGTAAGCATTCCCGGTGAAGAGCCGTTATTTCTACTTGAGAGGAAAGTGGTAATGCTTTCAACTAGGGTGGCAACGCGGGTTAACTCCCGTCCCTTTATATAGGGACGGGAGTTTTTTGTGTTTTATAAAATAAAAGGAGGAGTATATAATGCTTGATATTAAATTTTTACGTACAAACTTTGAAGAAGTAAAAGCGAAATTACAGCATAGAGGTGAAGATTTAACTGATTTCGGACGTTTTGAAGAACTTGATACGAGAAGAAGAGAACTACTTGTTCAGACAGAAGAATTAAAAAGTAAACGTAATGAAGTGTCTCAACAAATCTCTGTATTAAAGCGCGAAAAGAAAGATGCAGAAGCTCTAATTTTAGAAATGCGTGAGGTTGGAGAAAAAGTAAAGGATTTTGATAACGAACTTCGCACAGTTGAAGAAGACTTAGAAAGATTAATGTTATCTATTCCAAATATCCCTCATGAGTCTGCTCCAGTCGGTGAAACAGAGGATGATAATGTAGTAGCGCGTACTTGGGGAGAAGTAAAAGAATTTACTTTTGAACCAAAACCACATTGGGATCTTGCTACTGATTTAGGAATTTTAGATTTTGAACGCGCTGGGAAAGTAACAGGAAGCCGCTTCGTATTTTACAAAGGTGCTGGTGCAAGATTAGAGCGTGCTTTAATTAGCTTTATGCTTGATCTTCATACTGATGAGCATGGATATGAAGAAGTATTACCTCCATATATGGTAAACCGTGCAAGTATGACAGGAACAGGACAACTTCCAAAGTTTGAAGAAGATGCATTCCGTATTGAAAGTGAAGATTATTTCTTAATTCCAACAGCTGAAGTACCTGTAACGAATATGCATCGTGATGAGATTTTAAATAAAGAGCAATTGCCTATAAGATATGCTGCATTTAGCTCTTGCTTCCGCTCTGAAGCAGGTTCAGCTGGTCGCGATACACGCGGTTTAATTCGCCAGCATCAGTTCAATAAAGTAGAGCTTGTGAAGTTCGTAAAACCAGAAGATTCTTATGAAGAGTTAGAAAAATTAACAAATGATGCAGAACGCGTGTTACAATTATTAGAGTTGCCATATCGCGTTATGAGCATGTGCACAGGCGATTTAGGATTTACAGCAGCGAAGAAATACGATATTGAAGTATGGATTCCAAGCTATGGCACATATCGTGAAATTTCTTCTTGTAGTAATTTTGAAGCTTTCCAAGCGAGACGTGCAAATATCCGTTTCCGCCGTGAGCCAAATGGAAAACCAGAACATGTCCATACATTAAATGGATCTGGTCTTGCAATTGGACGTACGGTTGCAGCTATTTTAGAGAACTACCAACAAGAAGATGGTACAATTATAATTCCAGAAGTTCTTCGCCCTTATATGGGAGGAAAAACAGTTATTAAGTAAATTTAAACATTCATCGGTATGAGTGATTGGTAATTATGAGCGTTGTCAGTACTGTAATGTAGGAAGGGGAAAGTAAAATTTTCCTTTCCTCATAATTTATTTTAGTAGGGTTGACTAACTGTTTTTCTTTTGATATTATATTTGATGTCAATATGGAGGTATACCCAAGTCTGGCTGAAGGGATCGGTCTTGAAAACCGACAGGCGGCGAGAGTCGCGCGGGGGTTCGAATCCCTCTACCTCCTCCAGATATAATTGACAACAGCGCATATAAGTGGAGATTGGAGAACTCGTTACCAACACGTAACGAGTTTTTATTTTAAAACCAATCATAAAGTATGGTGTAAGGTAATTTTGTCCTTATTACACACTCATATTCCGATGATTATCTTCATAGATATGAAAGGAGTCAACATGGATCTTATTATACAAACGTTTCCTTTAGATGGAAAAACTTTATATTATGTACAATGTCCTGTCTGTAAGAACAATAGAATTTTAAACAGTGGTGCAAACGTATCACGCATTATTAGTGATGATACATTCCGTAAACTTTGTGGTTGTACTTGTGATGTAAAACCAGCTACGAATAAAGTAGAGGTGCCAAAACAAGTTAAAAAAGTAGCTGTAAAGAAAGAAGCGGCTCCAAAACGTACAGGTAAAGTATTAACGGCAGTAATTAATGGGAAAGAAATGACTGTTAAAGAGATTGCTGAAGCATACGATATTAGTACAAGTACTGTTCGTCAGCGTATTAACGCAGGAAAACCTGAGAGTGAAATTATTGCTCCAACAAAGAAGAAGTAATTTAATAGGAAAACCCGTGCATATGCACGGGTTTTTTATTTTACAAGTTTACGTGTTTGTTTTAAAAAATGGCCAATTTTTTTAATGATTGGTTCGATTGAATCCCCATCTTTTAAAACATCGTACTCATTAATATTTAAGCGTAATACAGGGCATGAATTAAAGTTGTTAATCCAGTTTTCATAACGTCCATGCATTTCTTTCCAGTACTCAATTGGCGTTTGCTGTTCCATTGGGCGTCCGCGTTCTTGAATACGATCGACAATATCATCGAAAGAACCTTCTAAGTAAATTAATAAGTCTGGATGAGGGAAGTAAGGAGTCATGACCATAGCGTCAAATAACCCTTTGTATGTTTCATAATCAGTTTCCGTCATCGTACCTTTTTCATGATGCATCTTTGCGAAAATTCCAGTGTCTTCGTAAATAGAACGATCTTGAACAAAACCGCCACCGTATTCAAAAATTCTTTTTTGTTCCTTAAATCGTTCTGCTAAAAAGTACACTTGTAGGTGGAAGCTCCAGCGAGTGAAGTCCGCATAGAACTTGTCCAAGTATGGATTGGAATCTACTTTTTCAAATGATGTGCGATAACCTAAAGCATTAGCTAATGCAGTTGTCATAGTTGATTTACCCACACCTACCGTTCCGGCGATAGTGATTACTGCGTCATTGGGTATATCATATTTTTGCCTTAAATTCATTATTATTTCGACTCCTTTAAGAGAGTATTTTGAAGGGCAGATAGGATGACGTTTAAATCATCAGGATTTTTTACAAAATCCATATCGTCTCCATTAAATTTCAATACTGGTATTTCCGGATGATCTTTTTTAAAAGCATCCATTGCTGTTTCATAATCTTTTGTGAGCTGTAGTAAGTAATTTGGATCCATGTTTTTTTCAAATTCTCTTCCGCGCATGGCGATTCGTTTTTGCAATGTTTCTAGGCTAGCTGTTAAATAAACAATGACGTTTGGCACAGGCATATCTTGTGTAAGGATACGATAAATTTGCATGTACTTGTCATATTGAGAGTCTTTTAATGTGCGGGATGCAAAAATTAAATTTTTAAAGATATGGTAATCCGCTACTACTGGTTTCCTTTGATTCAAATACTTTATGTTAATATCTTCTAATTGTTTGTATCTATTACAAAGAAAGAACATCTCTGTTTGAAAACTCCATTCGTCGATGTCTTCATAGAACTTTCCTAAAAAGGGATTTTCATCAACAATCTCTTTTAGTAAGTGGAGTTGCATGTGAGTTGAAATTTCCTTCGCAAGTGAAGTTTTTCCAACACCAATTGGTCCTTCAACCGTGATAAAGGGTACTCCGGTCACGCTGTTTCCTCCTTTCAATCAGTGATTTACCGTGACTACTAAAAACACAAAACAGAATTATTGTAGCACAAGAGGGAAGCGAGCGGGTTAATTTGATATAAAAAGTTAGAAAATAGATATATGTATTAATTAAATTTTATTTTGGATGACGATGTTATATTTGCTTTCAATGTAGTTTCCATTATTTTTAAAGCATGTATATTATCTTGGTCGTTGTTAGAGGCGATACAATCCTGTGGTACATACAATGTATAATTTCTCATATGGGCATCATTAGCTGTAAATAGGATACATATATTTCCGGCAACTCCTGTTAATATTAGATTTTCTATTTTTAAATAACCTAGTAATGAATTTAAAGGTGTTTCATAAAAAGCGGAATAATGTGGTTTAATAAAAATGTAATCATCAGAATTTGGAGCAATCTTATGGATTATATTTTCGCTATATTTATTTGTGCAATGAGTAATAAGTTGGTCGATATCAGATCTCCAAAGTTGATAATGGTCATTAACGTAAATTATAGGATAGCCGAAGGATTTCATTTTTTTCTTTAATTGTAAAATAGGGTTTGTGATAGTCTCACATTTTTGAGCTAGAATGGGTCCGTGGGAAAATTGAAAGTCATTAATCATATCGATAATGAGCAAGGCGGTATTTTTCATATGTAATCCCCTCTCTTTTTTCTTTTAGGGTGGATTGAATATATAAAAGTTATCCCCTGTGTAGTAAATGGAAATAAGTGTACTTTATTTGTAATGAAAGGACTATGTTATGGAACAAGATCAAGATATTTATTTTATGCAATTAGCGATAGAAGAAGCCAAAAAGGCAGAGGAAATACAGGAAGTGCCAATTGGAGCAGTTATAGTGTTAGATGGTGAGGTAATTAGTGTTGCCCATAATTTAAGGGAAACTGAGCAAAGATCAATAGCTCATGCTGAGTTGCTAGCGATAGATGAGGCGTGTAAAAAATTAGGGACATGGCGTTTAGAAGATGCAACATTGTATGTAACATTAGAACCTTGTCCAATGTGTGCGGGTGGAATTGTTTTATCACGAGTGAAGCGAGTTGTATATGGTGCAAGTGATCCGAAGGGCGGGTGTGCAGGGACATTAATGAATCTTTTAACAGATGAACGCTTCAATCATCAATGTGAAGTAGTATCTGGTGTATTAGAGGAAGAATGCGGTACGTTGTTAACAAACTTTTTTAGAGAGCTTCGTAAAAAAAGAAAAGCGATAAAAAAATTAGAGAAAAATACTGGGAACTAACGTATTTGCATTTTATAAAGAAACAAGTTATACTGATAATGCCTTTAATGAAGGCAACCGAATATTGGTTTTAACTTTGCCGTGCTAAGCGGGGAGGTAGCGGTGCCCTATACTCGCAATCCGCTCTAGCGAGGCCGAATCCCCTCTCGAGGTTATGTTGCTGTAAGGTCTGCCTTAAGTAAGTGGTGTTGACGTTTGGGTCCTGCGCAACGGGACCCCGTGAACCTTGTCAGGTCCGGAAGGAAGCAGCAATAAGCGGGTCTTCTCGTGTGCCGCAGGAGTGCCTGAACCGAGCTAACTGCTTGAGTAACGCTTATGGTACGTAATCGACGGAGGGTGCACGGCAGTTATATATGTATACAAAACTCACCTTAATACAAAGGTGAGTTTTTTGTATAGAAAATAACTTTTGGAATCTATAAACAGAATGGGTTATAATAAATGAGATAATAACCTTTGAGGGAGGCCGTATTTTCGTGTCATACCAAGCGTTATACCGAACATGGAGACCGCAAAAGTTCGAAGATGTAGTCGGTCAAAAGCACGTGACAAAAACGTTGCAAAATGCCCTTCTTCAAGAGAAAGTTTCACATGCTTATTTATTTTCTGGTCCTAGGGGAACAGGAAAAACGACAATTGCAAAAGTATTTGCAAAAGCAATTAACTGTGAACATGCTCCGGTAGCTGAACCTTGTAATGAATGTCCTTCTTGTTTAGGAATTACACAAGGATCCATTTCAGATGTATTAGAAATTGATGCGGCTTCAAATAACGGTGTAGATGAAATTCGAGATATTAGAGATAAAGTAAAATATGCTCCAAGTGCTGTAGAATATAAAGTATACATTATTGATGAAGTTCACATGCTTTCTATGGGTGCATTCAATGCGCTTTTAAAAACCTTAGAAGAGCCGCCAGGACATGTTATCTTTATTTTGGCGACAACAGAACCTCATAAGATCCCGCCTACAATTATTTCGCGTTGTCAGCGTTTTGAATTCCGAAAAATATCAGTGAATGATATTGTTGAGAGATTATCAACGGTTGTGACAAACGAAGGTACGCAAGTGGAAGATGAAGCATTACAAATTGTTGCCCGTGCTGCTGAAGGTGGTATGCGTGACGCGCTTAGTCTTATTGATCAGGCTATATCTTATAGTGATGAGATTGTTACGACAGAAGATGTATTGGCCGTAACAGGATCTGTTTCTCAGCAATACTTAGGCAATTTAGTAGAATGCATACGTGAAAATGATGTATCAAGAGCATTACAGATCATAGATGAAATGATGAGTAAAGGGAAGGATCCAGTTCGTTTTATGGAGGATTTCATTTACTATTATCGTGATATGCTTTTATATCAAACTTCACCGCAACTAGAACATATGTTGGAACGAGTAATTGTAGATGATCAATTCCGTAAGTTGAGTGAAGAAATGCAACCGGAAGTGATCTATGAGATTATTCATACCCTTAGTAAGGGACAACAGGAAATGAAGTGGACAAATCATCCGCGTATTTTCTTAGAAGTTGTTATGGTGCAATTGTGTCAACAGTTTATGATGCAAGCAAACGGTACTGATCGTTTGCAAGCAATTATGAACAGGATGCAGCAATTGGAGAAAGAGTTAGAGCAAGTCAAAAAGAACGGTGTGCCAGCTGGTGTACAACAGGAAGTAAGAGAGACGCGTGCAACACCAAAACCCGTACGAACAGGAAGTATGAAGATTCCTGTCGGGCGTGTAAATGAAGTATTAAAACAAGCGAAGCGTCAAGATTTAGAACAATTAAAAGCTGTATGGGGTGAGTTGTTAGGAAGACTCAAATCATATAACAAAGTAGCATTTGCTGTTCTACTAGAAAATAGCGAACCAGTGGCAGCTTCAGATGACACTTACGTTTTAGCATTTCAATATGAGATTCACTGTAAGATGGCGAGCGAAAATCGAGAAGCTATGGATACAGTAGAACAAGCTTTATTTGAATTGCTAAGTAAAAGGTTAAATATGATTGCCATTCCAAAAAGTGAATGGGGTAAAATCCGTGAAGACTTTTTACAACGTGAAGGTGGAGAGTCTGAAGAAAGCCCGGAGAAAAAGGAAGACCCTCTTATAGAAGAGGCAGTGAAATTAGTAGGACAAGAACTCATTGAAATAAAAGAGTAATAATAATTAGGAGGAATTAATTATGATGCGTGGCGGAATGGGAAATATGAATAACATGATGAAACAAATGCAAAAGATGCAAAAAGACATGGCGAAAGCACAAGAAGAGCTTGGTGAAAAAACAGTTGAAGGTACAGCTGGCGGCGGAATGATTACAGTTATTGCAAATGGTCACAAGCAAATTCTTGAAGTGAAGATTAAAGAAGAGGTTGTAGATCCAGAGGATATCGAAATGTTACAAGACTTAGTGTTAGCTGCAACAAATGATGCACTTAAAAAGGCTGATGAGCTATCAAACTCTACGATGGGTAAATTTACAAAAGGCTTAAACTTACCAGGTGGAATGTTCTAGGAGGATATTGATACATGCATTATCCAGAACCAATATCAAAACTAATCGATAGTTTTATGAAGTTGCCAGGTATCGGACCGAAAACAGCGGTTCGATTGGCATTTTTCGTATTAGATATGAAAGAAGATGATGTGTTAGGTTTTGCGAAAGCACTTGTAAATGCGAAGCGAGATTTAGCGTATTGTTCTGTATGTGGACATATTACTGATCGTGATCCTTGTTATATTTGTAATGATTCGCATCGAGATCAATCAGTTGTTTGTGTCGTGCAAGAACCGAAAGATGTAATCGCGATGGAAAAAATGAAAGAGTATCAAGGTGTATATCATGTGTTACGTGGTGCGATTTCTCCTATGGAGGGAATTGGACCGGAAGACATTAATATCCCGCAACTCTTAAAGCGACTACATGATGAAACGGTACAAGAAGTAATATTAGCAACAAACCCTAATATTGAAGGGGAAGCTACAGCGATGTATATCTCCCGCCTCTTAAAACCTACAGGCATTAAAGTAACTCGTATTGCACATGGTCTGCCAGTTGGTGGAGATTTAGAATATGCAGATGAAGTGACACTATCGAAAGCATTAGAAGGTCGCAGAGAAGTATAAGAGGAGAAACAAAAATGTTCTTTCAAAAAAAGGGTAAATTGCGTAAAGAGTATGATGATAAGTTAATTGTACTTTTGGAAAAAGTGAAGAATGAGTGGTTACGTCAGAAGAGAATGGTCGAACAAAGTGTAGAACCATCTCAAGATGTCATTTGTTCTTTGAAAATAGCAGAGGCGAAATATTTCTTCTTGTTGAAAGAAGCAAAGCGTCGTCCTGTAAAAATGGAACAATGGTAAAGGGTTCTGCTTTCTGAGCAGGCCTTTTTATTTTATTTGTTAAATGCTGAGGTGTTGTTTTATTAGGTTTATATGAAAGAGATGCCGTTTATGATAACTGTTCTTTTTTATTGTCTTGTCCCATACAAATAGATGTATAGGTCATTCATAAGGAGGAAAAAATGAATTCTACAATTATTATTGTTGGCATTCTTACTTTAGTGTTTATTTTTCTTGTTTTTGGTGTTGCCTCTAAGCCATTACGTTTTATAGGAAAGGTGATTTTTCATGTTACTCTAGGCATAGCATTGCTTTTTATCGTAAATGTTGTAGGGACATATTTTGATTTTCATATCCCGATTAACATGGGTACAGCGGCAATAACGAGTTTATTAGGCCTACCAGGTGTGGCGGCATTAGTGATTATTAAGCTTTATATCATGCCAAGATAAAATTATTTTGGCATTTTTTTAAAAAGTGTTGACTATTAAATGATTAATATGGTAAATTAATAAGCGTCGTCAGGAACGAAAGAAAAAAGTTGTTGACAGATTTAATGAGAAATGTTAAATTATAAAAGTCGCTGAAACGCGATATTGAACTTTGAAAACTAAACGAAACAAACAACGTGAAACGTCAATTTTTATTTTTAGATGCTAGACAAACTAACTTTATTGGAGAGTTTGATCCTGGCTCAGGATGAACGCTGGCGGCGTGCCTAATACATGCAAGTCGAGCGAATGGATTGAGAGCTTGCTCTCAAGAAGTTAGCGGCGGACGGGTGAGTAACACGTGGGTAACCTGCCCATAAGACTGGGATAACTCCGGGAAACCGGGGCTAATACCGGATAACATTTTGAACTGCATGGTTCGAAATTGAAAGGCGGCTTCGGCTGTCACTTATGGATGGACCCGC
>NZ_JBMOWC010000076.1:0-16416 GCF_049310765.1 Bacillus sp. PSXD-155
ATTTTTATTTCATGTATTTTATACAATAAATATTTACAAAAAATAAATAAACAGGTGTTAACAAAATACATTTTTCTTGTCGTTAGTATTATTTATTTTCTAACATACGACTTTATATTTACACGTAGTCCAAATACATCTTTACATGTGCCTTATCTAGAATGCTTCTTAGTAGTTTCTTCGCCTTTATTTTTAAGTATTCGTTTTCTTCTATGTGTGTCTATTTGTATGATATGTAGATTCCTAATCGCTATTTATTATTTTCACGTTAACTATCCAATAAAATTAGTTTTATTGTTTATAACAATCATTATTACGTCATTTTTTGTATTTCTTTCATTAAAATTTTTAGTGCGAAAAATAAAAGCTTCTTATGAAAAACAAATGAAAGAAACAGCTTTATCGGTAATGAAGATCATGGAATTAAAAGACCCATACACTAAAGGACATAGTGAACGTGTAGCAAATTATGCTACTATTCTTGCGAAAGAAACAAATGAATATAATGATAATTATTTAAAAAAATTTCATTTTATTTGTTTATTACATGATATAGGAAAAATAGGTATTCCTGATGAAGTTTTAAATAAAACCTCTTCTCTTACAGAAGAAGAATATAATATTATTAAGACACATCCTCAATTAGGATTAGAAGTTTTTAAAAATATATCTTTAATAAAAGGTAGTGAAGGCATAATTCTTTCTCATCACGAAAGATGGGATGGAAATGGTTATCCTCAAAAATTAAAGGGAAATCAAATACCGTTATGTGCTAGAATTGTTGCGATAGCAGATGCATTTGACGCAATGACTTCATCAAGAGCCTATCGTTCGGCCCTATCTCCTGAAGAAGCTTATAAACGTATTATAGAAGGCTCCGGTACACAGTTTGATCCATTAATAGTAGAGATTTTCAAAAGAGTATTTCCCTTATGGAAAAAAATGATTCCGAAATCTTTTAGTTAAAAATTCATGTCACGAATTAATTCATATAGAAATTAAAAATGTTATACTTTTGCTATATGGGGTTACCATACATATCCATCAACTTATGAACTCATAGTTCTTCAAAAAAACTTTATTTCACTACAGTTGTCTATGAGAGTTTAGTTCATTTTTTAAGGTTTTGGAGAACAAACATCTTTTAACTTGATAGCGATGGGGTACCTTCAGCATTTTTGAAAAACCCCATGCTAAGAGCATGCAAGATTTTATATAGTTTTTCGGCTCATTCAGTAACAAAGGAGAATCCTAAAACTGTGCCAGGATAGTAATGTATAAAAATATGCATAGAATTATAGAAAAAGGAGAACCCCTTGTGAGAATAGGGTTCTCCTTTTTCCTTGCTACCAATAATGAGACGTTATGTTAAAAAAATCGTTTACCATATACAGCTTAAAAACAGAAAAAGACTACCTTTTCCTAGTTAAAAGAAGTAGTCTTTTTCTATTACGCAATTGGGTTTCATAAGAGATGCTCTATCGCATCTTGGATAGTTTGCTCAAAGTATTACCCTTTGTTTGTTAACTTTATTGTTGGCTAGATTGTTGGTTCTTTTTAGCTTCCGCTTGAGCATTTTGTTGTTTTACTGCTTGTACATCTGTTTCACTAGCAAATTCTGTTCCAAATTTGTTAGATGTAGATGTAATGTTTGTTCCTACAGAAGTTTTGTTTGGTTGTTTGTTATTATTCATTATAATCACCTCCATAAAAATTAATGTTCCCAATAGGATCGAAACTATACCAAAAAGATCTTAACGAATATACGATTGCTAATAATAGGACGTTATGTTAACTTCAAATGTATAGAATATGCAGTAAAAATAAACCCCTTTTCTTTGATGAAATTGAAGTGAAGGAGATGAAAACATGATAATATCCGCAATAATTGCTGTAGGAGAAAATAATGTAATTGGTAAAAATAACGATATTCCCTGGAGGCTTCCTAATGACTAGGCATATTTACGATGAATTACTATGGGATACTCTATCCTTCTAGGAAGAAAGAATTATGAATGGATTGGAAAACCTTTAGATGGACGTAAAAATATTATCTTAACAACAAATAAAAATTATAAGGCCGAGGGCTGTTATATAGCTTATTCGATTGAAGATGCCCTTTCTAAATGTGAAGAAAAAGAAGTATTTATCCTTGGAGGAAAAGAAATTTATCAGTAATTTCTTCGTTAAACTCAAAAACTATACAGAACCAAGATTCATGCTACATTTGAGGGAGAACGTTACTTCCTAAAAATTTACTTCTCTTTATGGAAAGAGATATATACTGAAAAAGGAATTCAAAATGGTAAAAACCCATATGAGTACTACTTTCATGTATTTGAGAAAATAAGCCTATAATAGAACTTCTAATAACGAGAATTATGTAAATGAGCTGTCCATATGGGTGGCTTATTATATTTTTTGCTTAGCGTGTTTTTTTTTCAAAATGCTAGCAGTACCCCATGCCTATCAACCTAAGATTTTGAAAGTACCCCCAAACGAAAAATTTACTTCTCTACAGTTAGTTATTTATGCGAATTCAGCTCATTTTTTACATCTAGCGGGTTATTCTTTGAACGTTGTCGTACTTCTGTTTGAAAATAAATAAAGCAAGTTCTATTCATCCAAAAACACCCCTGATTTCCATTGTGTATAGGAAATCAGGGGTGTTTATCGGTATATAAAACTTCAACATTATTAATAAGTCTTCTTTTAAAATATAAATGGTTAAACAGATGAAAAAACTTCGATTGTTATATCATCCCTTATTTCTTAAATAAAGGTGCTATTTTATCAATGCGATTTGTCCAAATTCCACCTGTATAATCGTCAGGAAGGCGTTTTATATCTTTAGATGAGTCAAATCCACTTGAAAACCCAAATCCATTTCCTCCTACAACGATAACTCGAGTATCTGCTTTATCCATTCGATTAAGAAAACGATTTGGCCATCCCCAAAGCCAAGGAGCTACTTTGTCTGGTATATGTAACTCTCCATGCTTCAGGCTTGAAGGCATGTAGCCAGTCCACCCTAACGCAATATAAGTAAGAAGATCCTTTTTCATGGTTGCTTTTGACATTGTTCGTAAACTAGGGATACGCTCTTTTATCGCAGCAATGGGCTTATCGCCACCATATACAGTTAGTTGATCAAGGCGTTTTGCCGGTAGTTTCTTGAGGTGAGCAGCCAATTGGATTCCTTCATTTTCATCATCACTTTTAATATGAATAAGAAAAGAACGATCTGGAAAATGGGTAAGTACTTCATCAAGTGTTGGCATAAGATTAACCCCTTTACCACGAAACGGGAATGTTTTACTCCCATCAGCTGTATAACCGTAACCAATATCAAGTGCTTGTAATTCTTTTGTTGTAAAATCTCTTGTAACACCTTTACCATTAGTACGGCAATCAAGAGTCCAGTCATGAAAAATAACAAAATTACTATCTTTAGTTGGTTGAACATCAAACTCTACTAGATCAGCTCCAGCTTTAAATGCCGCTTCCATAGATGGAATTGTATTTTCTAAATAAGAATGTTCAGGTTTATTTATACGTTCTGCTGTACATGTATCACCCTCAATCCCTTCCATGCTAAATGTCTGCGAAAGTCCTCGGTGAGCAAGAAGAAGAGGAGTCCCCTCGGCCCTCTTAGCAAAAAAAGAACTGTTATTTACATAAACAAATACGAATAGGATAAGAATTATCCAAGTCATCTTACGTTTCAGTAACCTTTTTATTTTATTCATTGTATTCTCCTCTTAAATATTAGTTGAAATGATTTAAACGATGTTTGTCATTTAAATATTGGTAAATGTTACAACCTATCTTATTTTTTCGCAATGGTTATGATTGGTAATTAAAGGCTGGTACTTTGATATAAAGTGGGAGCGATAGAAAAGTATTTCGTAACTAGTATCAATGATTTCGCCATATTGCCATTAATCTAAGATGAATCTATACCCATATTGTGTAAAAAATGCTATTCTTTTTGTAGAAATATACAGAAAGGATGGCGTTTTTGTATGAATCTATCGATTCAAGATGAGTTTCATTTATTCGCTGAAGAACTGCAGTGATATCTATCTTCACATGTTCTTCAACAGCTCGCACCGGAGACAGGTTTGGTAAAACGTAAAAGCAAGTATGGCGTACGAGATTTGGCCGCTTTATGTATTCGGATCAGTCAACATGTAGCAAGCGATTCTCTTACTCGATTGTGTAGTCAGCTTTATGCAAATACAGCTACACTTATGAGTCCAGAAGGACTTAATCAATGTTTTAACCGATAAGCTGTGTTATTTCTACAGCGTGTATTTTCCCTTTTAATCAAAAGCAATCTAAATGATTCGTCTCAAATTCCAAACCAATACACTTCTTATTTTCAACGTATACGTATTTTAGATGCTACTATTTTTCAAGCATCCAATCATTTAGTCACTATTTATCCAGGTTGAGGAGGATGTGCACAAACAGCAGGTATTAAGATTCAACTAGAGTATGATTTACATAGTGGGAAATTCCTCAATTTTCAAATGGAACCAGGTAAAAACAATGATAAAACCTTTGGTACAGAGTGTTTGGATACCTTACACCCAGGAGATTTATGTATTCGAGATTTAGGATACTTTTCTCTAAAAGATTTAGATCAGATGGATCAACGGGGAGTATTCTATGTTTCACGGTTGAAACTAAATAATAGAGTATATGTAAAAAATGAATCTCCAGAATTCTTTCGGAATGGGACAGTAAAAAAGCAATCTTTATATGTCTTGCTTAACCTTGAAGATATTATGCATCAGATAAAACCAGGAGATACTTATGAAATTCAGAATGCCTATATTGGACAACAAAAATTACCCTCACGAGTTGTAATATAGACTCACATCAACTCAAATTCATAAACGTAGGAAACAACAAACTTATGTTGAAAAGAAAAAAGGAGTTACATACTCTGAAAAAAGTAAACGTTTAACAGAAATCAATGTTTATATTACCAACATCCCATGGGAAATTGTTCCGATGGAACATATTCATGATATCTACTCTCTACGCTGGTAAATAGAGAGTGTATTTAAAACATGGAAATCTCTTTTGGTATCAATCGTTGTCACAATGTTAAGCGGGAACGTCTAGAATGTCATCTTTATGGCCAATTAATCGCTATTTTTCTTTGTTCTTCCACTATGTTCAAAATGAGACAACTGTTACTACAGAAAAAGCAAAAAGAATTAAGTGAATATAAAGCTATTTACATGATTCAAAATCATCTGTATTTGGTGTATGAAGCTCTACAAAAAAGTATTCAAGAAATAACAAAGATTTTTCTCCATCTTTTTAATCTCTTACAAAAAACAGACGGAAATTTCACCAGTATGAGAAAAAGACAGTCCTTGATATTCTGGGCATTGTTTATGAGTATAGCGGTTTAAGAAAACAAAAGAAAGCTGCATAATTTTTAAAAATGATGCCTATCTAGGTTTATTTGGCATGCACATTCATAAAATTGTACCTCTACTTTAAGAATATTTTAGTTCTGATGATCAGAAGTTCATTTTGTTTTTGTTCTTAAGTTGATGGGCATGTAGCAGTACCCCAATTATAAGAATATAATATGAGAAACAGCTGGCAAGTTATCTCCGCTCTATAAGATTTTCTATGAAACTAGTACCTAAAAGAAAGGTGATCTTAATATGAAGCTTGAAACTAATAGACTGATGTTAAAAACCCTTGATCTTAATCTAATTGAGGCTGCAGCCCAGCGAGATATACAGGCGATTGAAGCAATGGGATACCAAACCAACGGTGAGTGGCCAGGTGCAGATTTTTTTGAAGCTTTACCCTACTTTCAGGAACTTTTGATTAAAAATAATGGAACTAAAGGATTTGACTCCTGGATTATTGTGGTGAAAGATACCAAAGAAATAGTTGGCGGCATTGGATTTTTTGGTAATCCTGATTTAGACGGTATGATTGAGATTGGCTTTGCTACTAATGAAAGTCAACGACGCAAAGGTTATTGTTTTGAAGCTGCCCAAAAATTATTAAACTGGGCATCAAATCATGATGAGGTCAAATATATCACAGCCAGATGTGAACTTGATAATATCAATTCTAAAAATGTTTTGATGAAATTAGGGTTCCAAATGGATCACAGAGATACAGAATTAATTTATTGGAAATATAGTAATAATGGACAAATCTTATTTTAAAGCTACACTAAGGTTTTGCACTACGTATCAAGCCAATAAAAGCAAATACTTTCAAAACGAAAAAAACAAAATTTTCATTCTAGGGTGTTATAAAATCCTTAAGTTGATGGATATGTATGGTGCCCCTAATAACCCTTACAATTTTGTAATATTAATGTCACTAAAATCAATTTTTTCACTATAAGCCCTTTACTATAATTTCTATATACAAAGATAAGGAGAGAGTTATATGAAAAAATCGCTAGTTATATTTATATTATTCGTACTGTTTTCTAGTTTTGCTATAGGATGCGAGAGATCACCTACTATAAATAGAATGGGAACTGAACAATACTATGTACAAATAACTAATAAAGGTGAGATAAAAGGTAACCAGCGTTTCTATAATTTATCTACTTATAATAAGGATGGAGTAGAAAAAACAGTTACATTTGGAAGTGTAAAACCAAAAGATACCCCCCTTAAAGAAAATGCCTTCATACGCCTTTATATCGATCAACAGGATAACAACAATACAGAGATAAATCATAAAGAAGTAAAATCCTATGAGGAAGTTCAAAAAGACGATTTACCTTCAAAAGTAAAAGAAAAATTACATATTAAATAGTTAACCAATCAAAATAAAGGATGCTCTCTTATACAAGGATGAGGTAGTACCATATCGCTATTAAACTAGCAGAATAAAATATCCCCTTAAATGAAAAAATACGCTATTCTTTCTGTAGAATCATAGGAAAGGATGGCGTTTTTGTATGTCTATTTCTGTATCTGATAAATTACAACTATTTGCTCAAGAGATTCAAAGTTTTTTTATCTTCCAATACCTTACGGTATCTTGCTAGGGATGTTGGTTTTGTTCAGTGAACTAGTAAGTATCAAGCAAAAGATTTAATAGCTTTATGCGTATGGCTAAGCCAAAGTGTAGCAAAAACTCCCTTAGCTCAGTTATGTAGCTGTTTAGAAGCATCAACAGAAGGAGATACCATTGTAGTTGAAAGTATTTCACGTTTAGGACGCAAAACTCTAGATATTCTAAGTATTATCCAACAGTTCGAAAAAATGGGAATTTAATTTGTATCATTGAAGGAAAATATGGATACAGGCACACCTACAGGTAAGGCTATGTTACAAATGATGTGTGTTATTGCTGAATTAGAAAGGAATTTAATTGCTGAACGAGTAAAAGAAGGATTAGAAGCGAGTAAAAAACGGGAAAAAAATTAGGGAGATTGAAACTAGAAAAAGAAAAACTTTCAATTGCATTACGTATGTATGATAGTAACGAATATTCTATTAAAGAAATCATAGAAGGAACTGGAATATTACAAGACTCTCTTTATTGAGCAATTAACAAACGAGAAATTGAAGAAACACGGAAGTAAAAATATTTTGTGTTTCTTCAATTTATATTATTTCATTTGAATACACTATCGGATTTCTGGAACGAATATTCTTTTTACTTGGCTTTACTGAAAAAAGATAGCATACCAAAGTGATAAAAGAAAGGTGCATTCAACTACAAAGAATGCGTATTTTTAAAATTTCAAAAACTTATTTTAAGTTTATTTTATACTAAGGATAGCATTTTGGGTTTGTTAGTATGAATTTATCGATTTTAATTAACGAATACTATGTAACGTCTGCAAATGGTCAAATGATAATATTAGGGAATCCAGTTTCAGTGCCTCCAAAGAAACCACCTTTTATACTCACAAGATATAGATTATATTCCTCAAAAATGATAAATCCTGTTTTAGTTAGTTTTGGTTGAACTACATCAAAAGCGTGAATTTTTTCTTTAGATTTCATAACCTTTTTTAAAGAACCGAAAGCATTTTGATAGTATTTTCGCTCTGTTTTTGGTAGTTTTTTAGAGATATAACCATTGCATCTAATGTAACTGGATATTCTATAACGCCAAAACGTACATCAATTTTAGTATATTTTGGATTAGCCATAATGTATCTGCTTTAAAAATGTAAGATTTAAACCAAGCATAACAAATCCATTTACGACTATTTTGTCATATTTTGTAGAATAAAAATAAAAAAGAGAGCCGTAGCCATCTAAAATCATTTATCAATAATTATCCCCACTAAATTCATAATAATATGAATTTGAATTATCACAGCAGATACATGTTGTCTGTTGGATAAATAATGGATCAAGTCTGGCATTACCATCAGAATTTGAAAACGTTATACTTTGAACATCTTCAATTAAAAAGGTCTTTGTCTCTCCTGGTGTTAATGTAATTATTAGTGGAGTTGTTGAATTAAATGTTCTAATAGTTAATGTAACAAAAGCAGCGAATACAGGATTATAACTAAAACGAATTACAGTTTTATTATAGTTAGTTGTAAAATTCTCAAATACAGTTATTGGAGGACCAGGAGGAATATCAAGAGCTGTAGGAGTGGTTTCAGAACCGAAAATTGTAAATGTTTCCACTCATAAAAGAGTTAAAGGTTGTCCATATATATTATGAAATATATTTTAATTTATTTGGACGTGTAGAAATAGAAAATAAAAAAAGAGAGACTCCGCTTATGTGAAGATCATTTATCTAGTATTGAGCATTTAATAATTATGATAAGTACAAGCAACATAGGGAGGTGTGTTTATGAATGGAAAAAATGAGTTTCTGAGTGGATCAGCATTTGATCTTAGTTTACTGGGTCCTACATTCCCGCCTATTCCGCCATTCACTTTACCAACTGGACCGGCTGGTTCTACAGGTCCTACAGGTTTCACAGGTCCTACTGGACCAACGGGGTCAACTGGAATTGGAAGTACTGGTCCAACCGGTCCCACTGGAGAAACTGGAATTGGTATAACTGGTCCTACTGGACTTACAGGTGTAGCAGGAGCTACAGGAATAACAGGCCCAACCGGTCCAATTGGTTTAGGATCTTCTTACTTTTTTAATCAAGCAACAGAGAGGTTGGATATTCCGGAAAATCCGGGTTTCACTTTCCAAACTATTTTACAAGTTGAAGTAACTACAAATATACCAGGGGAAAGAGTAAGGCTAGATTCAATGATTGAAACTTTAATTGAAACTTTTAACGAAGAGAATGTTTATACTAGCCGTTTAACTTTTAGATTCACACGAACTGGAGGTGTACAAATAATCGAGGCTGACTCACACGTAATTAATTTTGTTAAACCAGTAGGATCTAGTTCTGTTATAATTGATATCCATAATTTAACGTGGACTGATTTACCTCCTGGTCCAGGAACTTATAACTATTCACTTGAAATTCGT
The DNA here is from genome assembly GCF_049310765.1 of Bacillus sp. PSXD-155. Lineage (NCBI taxonomy): Bacteria > Bacillati > Bacillota > Bacilli > Caryophanales > Bacillaceae > Bacillus > Bacillus sp. PSXD-155. Next base: position 9,481 of record NZ_JBMOWC010000076.1, read on the forward strand.
CGAGGCACAGGTGTTTTTGAATTCAATATAGATAGGGTTCTAGTTTTAGCTAGGTCAATCGATGCCATTGTGTTTCCACCGTCTCCATAAATAAACAAAAATAAGAGAGCCCAAAGGCTCTCTTATCATATTAAGGGTTATCATACATGCCCATCAGCTTAAGAAATTTTAATACTTTTAAGGACAAAAAACGTCATCATTTTAAAACAGGCTAGATTAGAAATGATAACGTTTTTTAATGTATCGATACTAATTCACATTAGTCTTTCTAATGATGTGATGCTATACCATGCTAATTAAAAAGACGAAAAAGAGACCTTAACAATACAAGAATCTCTTTAAATTAGAAATTCTGTAACTTAATTAAACCTAATTCTAGATCTAAATATTTTTGTCTCTTTTTTCAAACGTTTTCAGCTTGAAGCTCATATACTTAAAAAACTAGACAAACCAATCATTATCATTATCCATGTAGACAAATAATCACCGTTAGCTATTAGTTTATTAAAGAAAGAAGCCAATAAAACTTATATATGCTACAGGGAGAATTCCACTTAAATAAAGGGTTTTTCGAGATGATAAAAAGATTTGAGTAACTATTATAACAATAATAACTAGTATTCCAACTACAGGTTTCATAATTAAATAGCCCTTTCTTTTTTATATTTTTCTATAATAATTTTAGTCGCATCTAAACTAATTCGTTCATCAATAACAAACCCCTTAATCATATTTACAAACTCTACATCGTCTTCTTTGCTGGGTACTTTAATCTTTTTTATTAGCCTATCTAATTTGGCACGTACTGTTGGATAAGAAATATCATATAAGTTAGACATATTTTTTAAAGAACCTGAATTCAATATATAATTTTCTATAAATTCTAAAAATATTCATCCAAAGAGAGAATCTCATATAGAGTTTAAGTATAGACTTTTCTATTGAAATAAAATAGAGATTCTTGTAACTGTACGGTGATAGAAGTACAGGTTAATTTACATACATTATCACTACAGTTATTAATTAAATCTAAACATGCATCATCCATAAATTAGATACTTAAATATTTACAGTGAATTATATTATCTTTTTGATGCATATATATGATTATATGTCGTATTTTGTCGATTATTATTGTATAATGTATTTCTTAATCACTATATAAAAATGAGGTGAATCCAATGTCGTTTTTAAAAAACAGTAAAATTGGTACAACATTAAATGTATTGGTAATTATAGCGAGTGTAGCTTGTATAATATTATCTATACTAGGATTTTTGGGGCTAAAAAAAGGGGAGCGTGCTTCTTCTACGATGTATGAAGATAGTTTATTACCAATTCAGTGGATAGGAGCTATAGAGTCTAATTTTTATCATATTAATATGAATGTAAAGGAGATTATAATATCAAAAGATGAAAAAAGAACGAAGGAGCTTACGACAGAAAATGATGTAACTCGTACAGAAACTAATCAGTTATTAAAGAACCTTGAGTCTAGAGTTAATTCTAATAAAGAAAAGGAATTGTATACAACATTTCTTGAAATATTTAATGAATTAAGAACAAAAATGAAGAAAGTACAAGATTTGGGACAATCTAATAATGAAGAAGCATATGCTTATTATTTAAAAGAGGTTGACCCTGATATAAAAAAGGCAACTCAGGCAATTCGTGAACTTATCCAATTTAATAATAATAATGCAGAGCAATTACAAGAAAATAATATTGACAGTGCAACAAATACCATAATACTGTTTGTTAGTATCTCTATTATAGCAATTGCAATCGTTATCTTTATTGGTCACATCATTAAAAGTGCAATTAAACAACCAATTTTATTATTGCAAAGGGATATGGAGCAAATTTCTGAAGGTGACTTAACGATACGAACTTCTTATAAAGCGAATAATGAATTGGGAAGCATTGTGAAGTCTTTTAATAGTATGCTGCATAACTTACAACAATTAATTGGTCAAGTGAAAATCACAACAAAAGAGGTTATTTCTTCGACTGATGGGATGTTACAAGATACTAAACGAGCATCTCATATATCAAGAGAGGTCGTTCAAACTATATCTGAAGTTGATAAAAAAATAGAAGGACAAGTTACAAGTATTCAAGAAAGTTCCTCATCAATGGAAGAAATTGCGACTGGTGTTCAAACAGTAGCTGAGTCTTCAGCAACGGTTACAGAAGTGGCTGTCACAACAACAGAACAAGTTAATGCTGGTAGTGAAGTAATCAAACAATCAATACTTCAAATGAATAGCATTCATGAAGTTGTTGAAGAAACATCAAAAGTAATAGAGAGGCTTGTTACACGTACGCAGGAAATTGATAAAGCTCTGAATGCGATCACTAACATCGCTGAACAAACAAATCTTCTTGCCTTGAATGCCTCAATTGAAGCTGCACGTGCTGGAGAAAATGGGAAAGGATTTGCAGTAGTGGCAGCAGAAGTTGGAAATTTAGCTGAACAGTCTAAAACATCTGCATATGAAATCAATCATTTAATACAAGCTATTGAAGAAGATACAAAAGATACAGTTGCTGCAATGCACAAAGGTCATCAAAAAGCTTTGGAAGGAAAAGAAACTGCTAATAAAGCAGATCAAGCATTCTCAGATATTATGGTGGCGATTAATAAAATTACTAGCCAAATTCAAGAAGTATCTGCAGCGACAGAAGAAATGTCTGCCGGTACAGAAGAAGTAAATGCCTCTATGTCGAGTATTTCTGAAACCGCAACGCAAGTAGCTAAGGAAACAACTCAAACTGTACAGTCAATCCAATCACAGGCAGCCTCAATTGAAGAGGTATCGAATCAATCAAACAAAATAAAAGAAAAAGTAGAAGCATTATCAGAATTAGTTTCGAAATTTATTATTGAGAAACAAGACAAAGAGAAATAGAATATATTGAAATGGTAAATCATTAAATTTATGATACAAACTTTGAATTTTCCATACAATATCTTTTAGATGAAAACAGTGCGAAATATATAATACTTAAATTACATTTCTAAAGGGTTGACAATTACGCAATAAATAAGGTTGTATTTTATTGCAATGCTATTTTAATGAAAGAAAGTGATGATTTAATTGAATTTACTTAGAAACTAAAAGTGTCTCTCCAATACGATTTGGAGAGACTTTTTTTCATATATCATAGCAACTTATCTCCTACTTATAATAAGGTTAAAGTGCTTTTAAGGTATTTATGGAGTGCCAATAGTGCCTGCTAGTAATGCAGCAATTCGATCTAAAGCTTCCTGTACTGTAGTAGGGGGAAGAGGAGCCCAATTTACTGGGTTAATAGGTGTATAAGCTAAATCGAAAGCATCATCAACTCTAATTAAAGATGTATTTGTTCCTATAAGGTTTATCCGTGAGCGAATAGGTAAAGAATCAACTGTTGCTCTGACTCTTGTAATAACATCATTAACGCCATTGACAATTAAATTCCCTGAATTAGGGCTGGGATTGAAGATGTTCTCTGTAATAGCAAAGCTGGTTAAATTTAAAGGATCGATTGGAATATGACCAGATAACACATTAATAATGACATTACCATTTATTCCTCCACCAACTAAATTGACTTGGGTATCTGTGGTTGCTTGCGAATTAATAGTAATATTTCCACTAGAAACGAATGAAGCAAACATCACCATATTAATTCCATTTTGAGTATAACCGGTGGATAACATTGAGTCACGGATATTCACTTGATTTACAGAAGTCGATAAGGCTGTGAATATAGGAGTAGGGGTTATATTTACACTAACAAAGAATAATTTACCTGAAACACTTTGTGCTGTTTGAAAGTTAAAATTAAGAGGTCCACTTAGTAATGTCAGATTGACAAACCCAGATCTAGGATCCTGTGAAAAGTTCAAATCAAACCAAGATGGATCATTTATATCAAAAGGAATTTGTAATCTAGTTAATAAAGTACTAGTTCCTACTAATTGCACGTTAGCTTTTAAATGAATCAATGGCTCAATATAGTTACCAGGTCCAATAGAGATAGCGTAACGTTTAGTTATATTTAAAGGGTCTGGAAATGGGGCAATAGCATCCGTTATTGATGCCATTGCTGCAGTGACTGTTAAAAACGGTGCACATTCAGAACCATCAGCGATAGCATCATTACCAGCTTTGTTTACATAGACTATTTGAGTGAATATTGGTAGTGGTTCTATGCATCCAGGTCCGGTGTCCCCAGTAGGTCCGGTGTCCCCAGTAGGTCCGGTGTCCCCAGTAGGTCCGGTGTCCCCAGTAGGTCCGGTGTCCCCAGTAGGTCCGGTGTCCCCGGTAGGTCCGGTGTCCCCGGTAGGTCCGGTGTCCCCAGTAGGCCCGGTGCCCCCAGTAGGTCCGGTGTCCCCAGTAGGCCCGGTGCCCCCAGTAGGTCCAGCGTCTCCAGTAGGCCATCGGGTGGTCCAGTAGGCCCGGTAGGTCCAGTGGGTCCAGTAGGCCCATCGGGTGGTCCGGTAGGTCCAGTGTTACCGGTAGGTCCAGTGTTACCGGTAGGTCCAGTGTTACCGGTAGGTCCAGTGTTACCAGTAAGTCCAGCATTGCCGGTAGGTCCAGTGTTACCGGTAGGTCCAGTGTTACCAGTAGGTCCAGCATTGCCGGTAGGTCCAGCATTGCCGGTAGGTCCAGTATTGCCGGTAGGTCCAGTAGGCAGTGTGAGTGGTGGAATAGCTGGTAAAGTAGGTCCGACTAAATTAGAATCTACTGAAGCAGAAGATAAAAACTTATCCATTATATTTTCACCTCTGAAAAATTCGTATTACTAATAGTAAATGGGAGAGAGACAAAGTGAACTAGACAAAAACGTGTGTTTTATAAATTAAACAAAATAGTTATTTTAATCAAAAAGAGCACCATATGCCCTAAAGGTGCTCTTGGACCAAGAACTATATATTTTTATAGTCCGTATAAGTATATGGTGTTGCTAATAAATAGTGCATCAAAAGAAAAGCATACTGTACAAATCAAATTGTGAGTTAAGGAAAGAATATCACATACCAAAATGATAGTAATGTAATCCATCCAATAGTAAGGGTTATGTATTTTAAAATTTTCATAAATGCTTCTTTTAGATATAGAGTGTACCAAGCTAGAGAATTTAATTAATTTTTTAACAAAATCCTTATTTGGATTCATAAGAAAAAGACAACATATGAAGGGGATTATTGTCTTAACAAAAGTGAAATTTTATGAAAGAAAAGAGGAGAGACAATAATATATGCTTGTCCAGTTTAAATGTGAAAAGGTTTTAAAATTAAAGAGCGACTTCCAAGGCGCTCTTTAATCAAAACTAATGTTGAAAAAGGATACTCAAGATATCGTATATAAGGTTTTTAGATAGGTGCAGTTTTATAGCAAAATTTTCATTTTGTCATAAATAAAAAAGGCGATTGTTTTCGCTTCCCCTTTTTATAAAGCAGAGCAACTTTTTCAGAAATAAAATAGGAATGATTCCTAAAAAGGTTATAGGGTATAATCCCATTTTCATAACTTAAGTGACGAGTTTAAGTTATAAGAAAGGTATGACTACATTATATGATAATTTATCTAACAGGGTTACAAATAAAAGAGTGAGGAAGTACCGAATAGGTTAAATGAGTTCTGACTTAGCACCTATCAATAGTATGCGTTTTAACTGGTTACCAATTGATTTTAGTCTGCAACATCAGAATCGAATGTATTTGTTGCACTCAAACCATTAAAGGTATTGATAATAAAAGCATCATTAACAGATCCTGAACCATTATAAACTTTTTCATTATTTTTTGGAGAAACATTATAAAAATCACCTAAATTAAAAGAACCATTACTGTTTTACACCACAAGATTTCCGATAACAGACGGTATATTTTATACCTACTTTCTTAGGAAGTGTTTAAGTTAGTATATGTTGTATGTGTTTAGAGAGGCATTTGAGTTTGAAAATTCAAAGCTATAGCTAGTGAAAACTTAATAAAATAATCCTTCTACTTCTAAGGATAGTTTAAATATTTTAATTTTGGATATTAGACTATTATACAAACAAATCCATTCAAATAGTTAATATATATTAACTATTTGAATGGATTTGTATTTATATAATATCAAGGAGAGGAATTCATATTGTTTCAGTATACAGGGCGCGTTGCTTTTACAGTAGTGACTGTTCCAGCTACATTAACTTTAATAAATAATCCTTCTACAACTAGAACTGTAACTCTTTCAAACAATGAAGGTGGTTCTTTGACAGCAGTATCTGCCGGTATAAGTGTTTATCTTATAGGATAAATATATAAGTTGAAAATAATTTTTTTATTAGAAATCAGTTATATTACTTTACAAATAAATATTTTTAAAGTAAAGGAAAAGTATTTATTGTCCAGGTAGAAAACTATAGGTTAACAATTAAAATTGTTTTAATATTGCTAGTAAAAGTAGATTATAATACAATAGCCTTTTATTTTCGAAAGAATCGTTATACGCAGCTGTACAGAAATAAAGTTCTCTTTTGATTAATAGATTTGCTATTAAAAATCAAGATAAAGATACACGTATATATAACTGAAGTAATTCCTATGTAAAAGGTAACCACTTTCTTGTCTGAAAAGTATCCATTTTCATGTCTTTGTCCAGGTAGAGACATATTCAAATGCAAATCGGTCATCTTCGCGTTAAATTCATACCTAACGAATAGGTCTGTTATGTGAGTAGAAAACAATAAATTATATACTTTAAAAATAAGAGATGCTTAAATATTTATTCTCATGAAATCGAAAATATAAAAAGGGAAATGTGTGAAATTAATTATGTTAATTGCATACTTATGCAATTAACTAGAAGTGAATTATTTTATCTGTTGAAATAATTTCGAATTAAAAGAATTATAAAAAACGTTAACCTTTCTAAACAAGTTGGAAAGGTTAAC
>NZ_JBMOWC010000077.1:0-16282 GCF_049310765.1 Bacillus sp. PSXD-155
TTTTTTAACAATAACATAATATTTATATAAATATTATGTTATTTAGAATACCTAAATATCGGTTCTAGTGCAAAAAAAACACGCTATCCTTTCTGCATATAACAACAATAATATAGAATGTTTGTTATGTGCAAAAATTTTATCTTAAATTGATGGCAATGGCGTACTATCTCTTATTAAGGTTAGTTTAACTCTTCTGGAAATTAATTCTTTAATTCGCTTTAAGTACTTGCTATTATTGGGGAATAAAGGGGGATAAAATATATGATAAACATACGTAGAGCAAAAGTAGAAGATGCAAGAGAAATTGTTTTGATAAAGAAAAAAATTGTTGAAACTACAAACTTTTTTCTTCGATCACCCGAAGAGCCGCAAGAAAAGGCAGAAGAGTATCAAAAAAAGATACAAACTGGACAAGAAAATAGAGGATTGACATTAGTAGTAGAAATTAATAATCAAGTCATCGGTTTTCTATCTTTTTCTAGATCTCCCTATATGCGTTTACAACATGTCGGTTTATTTGGAATGGGGATTAAACCAGAATTTAGTAATATGGGGATTGGAACAAAATTACTTTCTCATTTTATAGAATGGGCAAAAGAACAAGAAGGGTTAGAAAAGATATGTCTAGATGTATTTTCAAACAACGAACCAGCTATAAATTTATACAAAAGATTAGGGTTTAGAGAGGAAGGTAGACAAATAAAACAAATTAGGTTTAAAGATGGTTCTTATGCTGACATTATTTTCATGGCACTTTATATAAAAATACCGAGTAATCCCTCATTCTAAGGATAAGAAATTACTAGTAGTTTGCGTAAAAAGAGAAATTGTTTTTTTCCGTTACTTCGTTAAAGCGTCCAAGTGCTATCAAGGATTCTAATTCGCTTGTTCAACCTCCTATAGCAAATCAGGCGAAGATCTCATTGATATGAGAAGAAAATAGTTATTGATATATTAGGTATCGTTTACAATTGTAACTAGTCTGATAATCAAGCGAATTAATTCAAAAAAATGATACCCATTAGGCCTTATTTCGTATGCAGATCTTTCAATTCCCTACACCTAGCCTTTAGAAAGAAGGAATAACATCTATTATAATTGATGTTATATGAGCTTAGTTTGATAGCGATGGTGTACCACCAGCATTTTGGAAAATAATCACACTAAACCAAAAATATAATAATCTGTCTATACGGACAGATTATTCAAACAATTTTCATTATTAGAAGTGTGTTTAAGAAATATTTTAAATTTATTTGTTAATGGCGTGGAATTCCAAAAGTGAGGATTTACAAAACTAAGGCGATGCAACATGTGAAAAAGCTCAATTTCAACCTATAATGGTTAGAAATTGAGCTTAAATTAATGGTGTAAATCTACATAATTCTGATATGATGTTATCCCTTAGTTATATTTTTAGCTTGTTGACTCAACATAATTGTAATTGCTGATGCTGTAACAATGCCTGTAATCAAGCATTTATACATATCCTTAAAGATTAAACCAAGTAGTACACCAATAACTACACCTATACTCAAGATAGAAATTCGATTCCTTTGATCCATATATTATTCCTCCATTTTTTTTAACAATACATTAACTTTGTGAAGTGCAAAATTTAAGTCTGTTTGTTCTTCATTATTTAGTTTCATTAAATTTTCACTGAAATTTTGATAGATTTTAGTCCATTTTTGATTTATAACCTCCTTACCTGCCGGCGTTAATGATATTAAGAAAGCTCGCTTATCTTTGGTATCAGGAACTTTCTCAATATATCCTCTAATTTCTAGATCCTTGATAATATTTGTTAGTTGTTGCTTTGCTATATCTAAACCAATACTAATGTCTTTAATATTTAATACTCTCTGTTGCATGTATATAAACTCAATTACGTGGTTCTGTATATGTGATAATTCTGTAAAGTTTTTGTTTAAGTCTCTAAAACTGTTAAAAACATTTGGTATCAAAGCAATATATTCTTTAGCAATCTTTTCAATCATCAAAATCCCCCTTTAGTAAATATTTTATTACTAAAAGAAGTTTAAATCAATAAAAAACAACAAATATAGTACATTTAAATTTACTTTTAGGGGTGTTTATATATCAATTTGTTTTTTTCTATGAACATGCTCTTATTCAAAATATAAATAAAATGTCCATTTCACCTGAAATAGTATCCAAAATAGATGAGACAGTATCCATTTAGAGAATTCATTTAAGCGGATTAATTCAAGATAAAATTAAATGTAGACTATTGATTAGGTATTTGGGATCACCATACCCAAAAAGAAAATCGTAAATTCAGACACAATTTAGCCCCTCCCTTGTACATTAAGGAATCGGTTTATATTTTTTAAAGATTAGTTTCTTCTATTAGGGATACCGCCAGCATTTCGGAAAATAACCATGCTAAGGACTAATCTTTATTTTTACAGTTAATTCGTCTGTAGTAATCGAAGGAAGATTACATAGGGGGAGCTGAATGCTTATAAGTTTTGGTTGGACTTTTTGTACAGCAACATCATACATTTATTACTACTTATATTAATTTAATTGAAAACACGAGATACAAAAAAACATCCTGCATGTTCGAACCATGCAGGATGTTTTTTAGTCTTTGTTTTTCATAATGTAAGAAACCAGACGAAGGATTTCAAGGTATAACCATACTAATGTCATCATAAGTCCTACTGCACTGTACCATTCCATATACTTCGGTGCTCCACTATGAACACCATTTTCAATTGAATCGAAATCTAGTAATAAATCTAATGCAGCAACAATAATTACAATTGTACTTATGATGATACTAATTGTCCCACCTTGGTGAATATATGGAACAGTCACCCCTAAGATGCCCAGTAAGAAAACAATAAAATACATAATAAGAATTCCAAGTGTTGCAACCGTTACAACCGCACGAAACTTTTTAGTCACTTTTACTATTCGAGCTGCGTATAACACTAACATGGCAAATAAAATCGAAATTGTTAGTAATACGGCAGTTAAAACGATAGAATCACCAAATCGCATTGTATAATATGCTGACATACTTCCTAATAACATACCCTGTAATACTACGTAAATCGGTGCGCAAATTGGCGATATGCGAGGAATGAATATAACTACAAATGCGACAATTAGAGTAACTATTATAATTCCAATTAACACAGGTATTTTCATTGTCCCTTGTGTCATCTGTACGTATGAATAGACAGACGCTGTAAGAAGTAAGATAAGCAAAATGAATGTTTTTGCTATCGTTCCACCAATAGTCATCGTAGAAGCATTTGTCTTCTCTTTATGAAATTTTTCTTTTTTTAATATTGGATTAGTTGTTCTCATTTTTTCCTCCTAAATACACTCTACCTTTAAAGTGGATCTTTATATTTCTAATTTTTTATCAACGATACGCCCTGTAATAGTTGCTAGGACAATTATGAATATGCAAGTAAAACATACATCTAAAATAGTGAACCCTTCACTAGGATATAGTGATGTCTCAATAAAACCATTTTTATCTATGAACCCCGTACTCTTTATGTTGATTACATATTTCTCTAATTTACTTAAAACATCCAGTACGAATGTTTGGATTGTTAAAAATAATGCAAAGAAAACAACAGATAAAACCATCTTACTCATTGATGACTTTATAGGAATTAGTTTTGTAATTACCATGATGAAATAGCAGGAGATTAATATACTCATGAAATCGATTCCCCATAATAAAACAGAAAGTATATGATGAAGAAATCCATATGCATATAACTCATGAAATTCTTGTTGGTATCCCCCGACTACTTTTCCACCGTAGGTACTTTGCGAGAAATAGTATAAGAAAATTACGCCTATTACTAGTAAAAGAATAAACATTAACGTGAAAAAGAATAAATTTGCATATATATATTTTTTTCCTGAGATGGCAGTATAACGTATCATAGTATTTTTTAGCATTTTATTAAAAGTAGGCAAAGCTATTAAAAGCAGTAAAAATGCCGCACTACCTATTATTAAAATAAATATACCTAATGTTATATCCTTTGTAAGCTGATTTGTAACCTTCGATAGTCCCATCATATTAAATAAAAGAAGTAACGAAATAGTGATAAATCCAAAATAAAAGATGGCTATCTTTTTTCTATTACAATTAAATAAATAACGAAACAATTGATTCATTTCTCAAAAACCTCCTTAAATAACTCATGTACTGCTTTTGCATGGTGAAAACGAATTTCTTCTACATTTTCATGCAATACAATACTCCCGTCTTTTAAAAAGATTACCTCATCAAATATATTTTCAATTTCCTCTATTAAATGAGTCGAAATAAGAATGGTACTATCTTCACGATAAAAGTTAAGAATTAAATCTAATATATGTTTTCTAGAAACAAGATCAATTCCACCCAATGGCTCGTCTAATACATATACCTTTGCTTTCCTTGAAAAGGTTAATATTAGCTGCAGTATCCCTGTTTTCCCTTTTGATAAGATGCTTATATTCTCCTCTAGCGGGATTTTAAAGTTAGCTATTAATTCTATTGCTTGTTGTAGATTAAAATCGGCATACATATCTCGATAGAACAACAAGGCATCTTTTATAGTCATCCATTTTTCAAAAACAGGACTATCGGGCATAAATGAAACGATTTTTTTCGTTTCTAATCCTACCTTTTTATCTTTAATTGTAATACTTCCTTTAGAAGGGTAACGTAAGCCAGATATCATTTTTAATAATGTCGTTTTACCACTACCATTTTCACCAACAAGACCGATAATTTTCCCTTCTGATATTGTTAAGCTTACATCTTGAATCACTGTTTTCAAATCATATCTTTTCGATAGATTTTCAATTTTCAATAATTCTTTCATTCATTGCCCTCCTTTTTGTTTTCCAAAGAAGAATGGAGTATTGAGAGAATCTCCTCTTCCGTAAAACCTAAATTATTCATTCCATTTATAAAATTATCAAGCAACTCTTTTGCCATTTCTTTGCGTAGCTCTGTAATTTTCTCTTCATTCATAGTTACAAATCTTCCTGTCCCTCTACGTGTCTCTGCAATACCTTCCCGTTCTAGCTCTTGAAACGTACGTTGAATTGTATTTGGATTCACTTGTAATTCACCCGCTAATTCACGTACAGCAGTAATTTTTTCACCTGGTGCTAAACGTCCTGTTACAATTTCTTTTTTGATGTATTCCATTACCTGAACATAAATGGGGATATTAGGAGAAAACTCAGTTTTCATTTCTTCCCTCCTTCTGTATTAGTGTACTAGACAAATAGTACACTAATGTAAATTATATGTAAATAGTTATCTTGAAAACCATAACAAATGGAAAGTGATATGCTTAATGAATTCATGTAAACGTCCAAGTACCAAAAATCATATCTAAAAACAAAGTTCCTTATTTAAAATTCAATAAGGTTTTGGGCACTATTTTAATAGGTATATGTAGATGTGGTAGTAACAGGGGTGCTGTCATAGACCGCAAAGTAAAACACAGAGATTTGTCACCTCTGTGTTTCTTCAAGTTTTCTTTGATTGATTGCTCGATGAAGAGAGCCTTGTGATATGCCAGTTCCTTCTACAATTTCTTTAATTGAGTATCCTTTACTGTCATACATGCGTAATACAATCGAGAGCCTTTCTTTTTCTAATTTTGGTCTATCTAATTCTTTGCCACGCTTCTTACGTGCTTTTAATCCTTCTTTTACTCGTTCTGCAATGAAATTTCTTTCTAATTCAGCGATAACACACATCATTTGCAACATAGCCTTACCTACAGGTGTCCTTGTATCTATATTCTCTTTCAATGATACAAATTGAATTCCAGTTTCTTCAAACTATTGAATAATGCTTAAGATATCTAATGTTTTTCGCCCTAAACGTGAAATACTTTTAACTACAACAGTATCTCCTTTTCTTATCACACCAAACAGTTTTACAAGGCCTTGTCTTTCTCGAATTGTTCCAGTAAATTTTTATTTGATGATTTTTTCGCATCCGTATTCAGTAAGAGAATGAATTTGACAATCTAAATTTTGATCAAAAGTAGCTACACGTACATAACCAATAATCATTTGCTTCTTCCTGTACAATCATATATTTTCATTGCACCGAAGGTTCATTTATTGTAAAGGTATCTGGTAATACTTTTGTTAATTCGAAAAACCTTATAAATATAGAAATAGAAGCAAAATGAGAAACGTTACAAAAATATTGTTTTTTGGTAATAGTTCTTTCAATAGATTTTTTTATACATTACCTATGAGAGTAACTATGATTATTAATAAATTAATTATTAATAAAATCTGTTTTAGGTTTTCATAAAAAGTGTGAAAGCTTAGCAATTTATTATTTTATAGTATGTACAAGTTGTATAGTGAATAAATTTTTTTAAAGAGAAGAGAGGTGTATGCATGTCAAACGAAGATGAAAATGATTCAGTAGAATTAAACTTAGATGAGTTTATATCTGCTGGAGCACTTGATCCTAACCTTGTAGGCCCTACATTGTCAACAATTCCATCATTCACATTCCCAACAGGGCCTTCCGGAGCTACTGGATCTACTGGGCCTTCTGGAATTACTGGATCAGGGATAACAAACTATCTTTATACTTATGATACTACTAATCAATTAGTTGCCGTAGGAAGTGCTGTTACTTTTAATACAAATGGTCCTATAGTGGGAACGGCATTTACACATGTAGCAGGTACTGCAAATATTATAATTAATACACTGGGAACATATGTAGCTGAGTTTACTTTAACAGCTGCACAACAAAATCAATTCTCTTTTGCATTAAATGGTATACCAATTCCAGGTGGTCGATATGGAACTGGAGTAAACCGTATTCAAAATACGGGGCGTGTTGCTTTTACAGTAGTGACTGTTCCGGCTACATTAACTTTAATAAATAATACTTCTACAACCGGAACCGTAACACTCTCAAATAATGAAGGAGGATCTTTGGTAGCGGTGTCTGCTAGTGTGAGCATCTTTGGAGTAGGATAAATAGTCAATTTTTCTGATTAAGTCTCAATTCAATATATCATTTAAAGCTCGAACCACTGTATATATTACGACTTTATCCTAAAAGTTTCCACTAAAGGAAGTATATCATTACCGTAGATTAATTATTAGCCCATAAGCCTTCTTTAGTTATAAATATATGAACATAGCCTAAATCAAACTTTTAAAATAAAAAAGATCGAATTCTTATCAGAATTTGATCTTTTTTATTTATAGCCCTTATTCTAACAGTGAAAATTTTATTTATTAGCCAATCTAGAAGCCACCTCTTCAACTTCTTCATATGCATTTTGTAATACTTCATCTAGATCTAGTAATGCGGTTCCTTGTGCGCGAATGATTTGATAATCTTCAATACCAAAGAAATTAAATATTGCTTTTAGATATTTATGAGAGAAGTCCATTTCTGTATACCAATCATCATTTGTAAAGATTGATCCGCTTGCTTGTATAACAAGCATTCTTCTCCCATCTTTAAGTAATCCCACTGATCCAGTTTTAGTATATTTAAATGTTTCACGTGCAATCATGATATTGTCCATGTAATCTTTTAACTTTGATGGAATATTAAAGTTGTGCAAAGGTAATACGATAACATACGTATTTGCACTTTTAAATTGTTGTAAAATTTCGGACATACGCTCTGTTACTTTTCGTTCTTCATCAGTTAATTTTTGTCCATTTCCTTGCTTTTCCCATGCGCTTAAAACAGTTTTATCTATCATTGGTACTACATCATCGTATAAATTAATCTGTTCAATCGTTTCATTATTAGGAATTAATTCTTTATAAGATACTAAAAAGTGGTTAAGAACCTTAATGCTGACCGATGATGTATCATCCACTTTTGGATGTGCGTTTATGATAAGTGTTTTGTTCATTTATATTTCCCCTTTTTAAAAATTTTTACGTTTTAATTGTAGACAATATTTATCGCCGATTAATATTGTCTTTAATATAAACTCCGAAATTATTTTTGTCAAATGAAATACATACTATTCTAAATGAGCCTTTTTTTATTTGACTAAAATTCTAAATGGTCCTAAGATACAATTTGATAACCCTTAAAATAAAAAGCAGGTGATTTGTATATGCAATATAGTGTTGGGGTTGAATATGCCTTGCATTGCCTAGTTTATTTAATTAATACTCCTTCTAAGGAAAGTGTTGGAATAAAGGATTTGGCAGAGTTTCAAGGACTTTCTGAAACATTCCTTTCAAAAGTTTTCGGTAAATTATCTAAAGCTAACATTGTGAATTCTGTCCCAGGTGTAAAGGGAGGATATAGGTTAGCTAAGTCTCCAGAAGATATTTCTTTTTGGGATGTAATAGAAGCTGTCGAAGGTCCAAAGCCTATTTTTCAATGTAAAAATATTGTGCAGAAGGGTCTATTATATCGAGATGAGGCTTGTAATTCTTGTGAACCTAGCAATTCTTCTTGTACAATTAACTTAGTAATGCTTGAAGCAGAAGAACACATGCGTGAGTTTCTCCGTAAAAAGACTCTTACATGGTTAGATAAAGAACTTGACATTGTTTTACCCGAAAAAATAAGGACAGATACTCGTGAATACTTCAAACAAAAAAGCTCTAACTAATTCGTCATGGCGATTTAGTTAGAGCTTTTTTGTTTTTTAACATCAATTCCAATATATGAGTATTTCATCATAAATTCTTTCTCTAAATTACACATATAGTTAATTAACTCATAAAATTACAGATTAATAACTCATATCTTTTCCGCAAACAAATAGAACCATAATCTTGCCATTCCGGCAAATTTATGGTTCATATCACATATATGCTGGTATTACTCAAAACGTTTGTATTTGTTTGATCCCTTTAATTTAAGGGGAATATTTCTAATACCGTACCTGAACAAAAAAGGAGTCTGAATAACATTTGACTCCTTTTTTCCATTAATTAAGTTCATGCTATAAAGTTAATATAACTGTATAAATGACTTCTAGATTTTGTCTTTTTTATGGTAATTACAAAATTTCATTATTATGGAAGTACGTAGCACTTTTTAAAGTTAACTTATAAGAATATAGTTGCACTCTATATAAACAATAGATAAAGGAGTAAACGAGAGAACTTCTTACTGCAGAACACAGGGAATACTTTTATGGAATTCCTGAGTATATGGACGAGCGAGAAATTCTACGCTATTACACAATATCTGATGAAGAATTGCAAATTATAAATCAACAACGCGGTACTGCCAATCGATTAGGTTTCGCAATACAAATCGCATATTTACGCTTTCCTGAAAGACCTTTATCTATTAATGAAATAGTTCCAAATTTTATTGTACATACGATTGCTAAACAATTAAGGGTTTTACCTCCGGTTATACAGAACTATGTACGTGAGCCCGCACATAGAAAGATTTTCAAACAATTAAAAAGAAATCTAACTTCTTCTCAATTTAAGCAACTAGACAATTTATTTAGTGTAGGAAAAAGATACAAGTTTTCGTATTTATCATGTCTTCGACAACCTTCAATCGTTATTTTCATTGAAAATCCCAACAATATTATGTATCGAATAGAGTTTATTTAAAAATTAAATTTACCTTTAGATAACGGTGGAGAAGTGCAGCAACCGTGTTATTTACATTGTTTTTATCACTGTTTTTATCACTAACTTTGATTGTGGGTTATTCATTAAGTTAAACGTAGTTCTCAATGAATAAAAATAAAAATCCGTTAATACTGTAGACAACCCACTTCGAACCACATTCCATGATTGAAAGAGCAGTTAGCATTTGCCAGCTGCTCTTTTTATTGTAATTAAAAAAATGCACCTAATCATCTTTTTCACATATATTACTTTTAATAATTACTTAAGAAGTAGGTGAGTACTATGCCATCCGTTGTAGCTAACCTTCTTGTTCAAAATAGCAATGGTGCTTTTAATTTAGGTGATTTTTATAATGTTTCTCCAAAAGAAAATACAAAAGGGTATAATGGTTCCGGTGCCTCCAATGCTGGTTTTATTGTAAATACTTTTAATGGTGTTAGTGTGACAAACACGTTTGATAGTGATGTTACAGATCAAGACCAAGTAGTAACAAGTTAATACAATAAATCTTCTGAATAAAACCCAATATTTCATCTATACTAAACAGTACAATCTGCTTCTTACCCAGGTTGTACTAAAAAGAGCAGTTAATATAAATAACTGCTCTTTTTTTATGGTTATTTAAATAAGGGTGTATAAAATGAAATTTATATTTAATGTTGCTAATTTTTCCACTTCTTAATCGGAACTTTTTGTAAATTGGAATTGTATGGTTGGAATATACTTAAGATTTTATTGAATAATTCAACAATTTACCCCCTCTAAAAATTTAAATTTTTAGTCAATTCCAGACACGAGCTTTTTCCAAAAAAGTAGTTCCTTTTAACATTGTTTGTGAGAATAATTAGCTTTTGTTAACTGCTTTTTGTACTAAATTAATAAAATTTTGTTCTTATTTCTTTGCTAAACCATATAATTTTAACCTAGACACCCAGCTCATAAATTTACCTCCTATCGCTTGAGCCCCATAAATGGGTGCTCTTTTTCTTATGAAGATTTTGTGAAAAATAAAATTTTATATAGAAGATACTCACTTAATCTAAAATAACTTCATAAGATACTTTATCTACCTTTCTTATAAGAGCAAAAATTTTTGTAGGGTGCTTATCGAAAGCGCTCTTTTTACTTTATATTTTTATACACACATAAATTGAGTGCGAATATAGTATTAAACGAAACTCATTAAAATCAGTTAATAATCTCTCTTTTCTAAAGGTACTTGCATAAAGTACCTATTTTTTATATTCTCATTTTCATTACATACACTATTCACATACCAGCTTTTAAAGGGATTTCTCTTTATCTTTTGGAAGAAATGGATGATGGCACTAACTTGTGATTCCATAATACAAGCTCCTCCTGCATTACAATATGATACTATACTACTTTAAGTAATAATATATAAAAGTAAATAAATGTTCCTAAACGCTTTCCCCTCCCCTTTTTGTAATATATGTTTTTTCTATTATTCTTACATTAAGATATCAGATATATCATAGAATTTCTCAGTTTTACCCTTTAAATACAAAAAACTCCCCCATTTTCGTAAAAAAAATAGAGGATTAAAAAATAAAATATCGCCATAATACTTATATATACTGTAATCTTTCTAATCCAGAAATTGGAGATCTATTTGGCATAGAAGGCCGAACTTCTACAAAAGCAGGCATTATGCTGGATGGTAATTCTGAGATTGCAACAGACAATTGACCTATATCTTGTGGGCGCATTTTCCATTCATCATTTTCCATCGACCTGTTGGCAATTGCTCCTAAGGATAGGTGACTAACACGTATTCCTTCGTATCTTAAATCTTGTATTGCTGCCTCTGCCATTGCGTGCAAAGCAGATTTTGTACTTGAATATGCAACACCTTGCTCAAAATAGTATTCACCCGCATGGCTTCCAATAAATATGATTAGCCCTTTACTCTGCTTTAGCATAGGGGCAGTATACTGAATCAACCATAATGGGGCTGAAAGATTTGTACTTATACTGTCTTGCCAATCTTGTTCTGTTATCTTTGAAATGTTATTAAATCTTCTTATACCTGCATTATTTATTAATATATCTATTTTCCCATATCGTCTAATTATCTCGGCAACAGACTTTTCAATATCTATCTTTTGTGAGAGATCACATTTAATTTCTTCTAACCATTCTTCTTTACACAAAGTCCGATTCAATCCAATAACCTTGTACCCTTTTTCCGCAAATGATTTTGCAATCCCGTATCCCAAACCGCGATTTGCACCAGTTATTACTATTATTTTCACTTCAAAACACCACCTATTTTCTCAAAATGTTATAAAAATAATTATTAAAGTTTGCTAAAAAGTCATTAATTTGTTTTTCTTTTTCATATAATGATTTTTTTCTTTTAACTATTTTTGCTGAAATCTCTTCAATTTTTTCATAGATTATTAATCCATTTTCAGCAAGTGTCTTACCTGACTGCACTATTTCCACAATACAATCCGCCATATTCAACACTGGAGCAATTTCCACCGAACCATTTAAATGTATCACTTCTATATCATGGTATTGCTGATCAAAATATCTCTTTGTAATTACAGGATATTTACTTGCTACAGATTTTACATCTCTTATATTTATTCCAGGTTTTGCACAAACACACAGTTCACATTGGCCAATTTTAAGATCAAGTATATCTACAAAACCTTCACCTTTTTCTATTAGTAAATCACTTCCTACAACGCCTAAATCAGCAATTCCTTTCTCTAAAAAAAGTAAAATATCTACTGATTTCACCAAGATAAAACGCAAATTTTGTTCACTTAACTCAAAACACAGTTCACGCGAACTTTCTAAATCTAAGGGGATATTAATCCCACTTGCTCTTAGAATCTGCAAGGTTTCTGATAATAAGCGTCCCTTTGAAAGAGCAATTGTAATAAACTCTTCATTAACTGACAAAGTGATTCCTCTCTTCATAGAAAATATAAAATCAAATGTTAATAATTTTTCATTTTCTTCTTTGTTTACTTTTTAATCAGTACATCTTCTATACGTAAAACTTCAAATGGAATTAACACTCCTACACTTTTAATTCTCCCTGTTAAGTGCCCAATAACAATGTCCGAAGTACATCCCAATAACATGTAGGCATCTGCCTTATTCATATGATTTGCTTGAGCTATTATCTTTGTAGAAATATCTACGCCCATCTTAACAGCTTCTTCAAATGTCTCCCCAAAGCCAATTATTACAAGCCCTTGTTCTACCTGTAAAATGGGAGTAGGAATATTATTTTCAAATATATTTACATTTATTTGTAAAGTGCCTGATGCCTCTAAAGCAATCCCTGAGGGTTCTCCATTTCCTTGTAGAGCATGTAAGTCACCAGCGTATAATAAACCACCTTCGACAGCTACTGGTAAATAAATTGTTGTTCCTTCAACCAACCAACGGATATCTAAATTCCCTCCGTATTTACATGTCGCACCATTTCTTGTTCTAAAGGGATCAGCTAGTCCTATTCCTCCCAAGCTAGGTCTAACCTGTAAATCAATTCCCTCAAAATCTATCCTATTATTTTTAATCTCTATTTTCTTATAATTTCGTTCTGTGAATTGCCCCTTCAACACTCCTGAAGAACGCGAAATACATGTATATGCATGCTTTGCTAAATGAATATTTTTAATTTTTATAGCTACTGTCATTCCTGGCAATGCTCCATTGATATAAACTGGCCCTGTAAACGGATGATGTTTGCCTTTATTAATTACATTATTTAGTTCCTCTTCATTATCCGTCTCTTGTGAAAATGCATTCATTATCTCCATTGAGATTTCTTGACCTGGATTTACATATAAAACCGGTTCTCTCTCTGGAGATAACTCAAAACTAGCTGTATCAGTTGAGTATTCAATAAAATTCACATCTACATTATTCATCTTATTATTTCATACTCTCTACTGGCATTATACGTTTCAATATTTCTTCATAAGCATGTACCAAGTCTCCTTTGTTGTAACGAAATACATCTTTATCTAGAGATTGGTTTGTTTCTATATCCCAAAGACGCATACCATCTGGAGAAATTTCATCTCCTATTACCAACTCACCTGCTGCATTTCTTCCCATTTCGAACTTAAAATCAACTAATTTTACTCCTCTTTCCAAAAGAAAACCCTTTAAAATAGCATTTAATTCAAAAGCTATCTCTCTTATAACTTCTATTTCTCTTTTAGTAGCAATACCCATTGCAACAATGTAATCGGAATTCATCATCGGATCGTTTGAATATTTGAGGTCTAATTTTAAAATAGGCTGATTAAAAACTTGTCCATATTGGATAGGATAATTCCTTACAATTGAACCAGCTGCAATATTTCGAGGAATTATCTCCAATTTAATCATATCTAATTTGTTAACTTTCATTCTCCCCATTCCTATATTGGATATATAATGATTAGGTACCCCTTTTTTATGGAGTAACTCAAATATGTGAGAAGAAAATTCACATCTTAGTATTCCAGTTCCTATAATTCGAGCATTTTTATTTTGTGTATAAGAAGATACACTATCCAAAAAATGCATGATAATTGAATCATTTTCCTCACCATGATACATCGATTTTGATTTACCACATGTATATAACAAACCGTTTTTCGTCATTAGATTCTATCCTTTCCCTTTATAAGTTATAGTCTTTATATAGAAAAAATCCCACGTAAAGTGTGTGCTACACCATCATTTTCATTTGTTGGTGCAATACAATTCGCTCTTAATTGCACATCTTTTCCAGAGTTCCCCATAGCAACCCCCATACCAACTAGTTCTAACATTCCAATATCGTTTTCTGCATCACCAAAAGCCACTATGTTTGAAAGTGGGACACTGTAGTGATTCGCTATCCACTTTACAGCCGCTGCTTTCCCTGCATTTTTACACAAAATTTCTAACCAAACTTTACGGGAGTCAGAAAATGTATAAATTAAGTGTTCTTTGAATTGTTTTTCCAAAATTCTGATAATAAATTCGGTATTTCCCCTAACGATCAACTTAGATAAATGGTCATCCAAAAAAGTAGATGGATATCCTACTGCATGTGGTGGACAACCCGCATCAATCCAGCATTGTACATCTTTATCAATTACATCCACCCAAAATTCGTTATTTTTTTCAGCTAAAAAATTTTCAATGCTTTTTTCTTCTCTTAATACTTCAAATAATTTTTTCACTATGGAAATATCAATCATATTAGACGTAAGTATTTTACTTTTTCTATTATCAAAAATTAATGCCCCATTATAACAAATACTAGGAGTATCAAGTGCTAATTCTTTTAAATAAGTTTCTATATCTCTTGGTGCTCTTGCCGTTGCGAGAATAACAGGTATTTTCATTTGATTTAAAGATTGTATAGTCTTTATTGTCCTATTACTAATCTCCTTATTATTGTTTAGCAAAGTACCATCTAAATCACATATGACAACTTCAAACATAGAATTCATTTTAAGTAGCTCCTAAAAAAGAATTAAAACTTCTTTATTTATCTAATTATCATTAATACTTAATTTGATATTTACAAAACAAGAAAGTATCCACCACTAAATATTTTTTATCTAATGGTGGATACTCTAAGTTTGTACAAAATCTACAATTTATGTTTATGCTGCTTTGTTTAATCCCTGTTTCTGATTTAGCACTGAAAATCCGTATTTTACAAATGTTTCTTTTACTTGGTCCGTTCGAAGATAGTTATAATATTCTGTAGTTTCAACTGGAGACGGTGTCGCTTTAAGAACACCCATTGGATAAATAATAGGATCATGTAAACTAGAATCTGCTGTATCTACTATTTTTACTTGAGGTGAAATGAGTGCATCTGTCTTATATACAAGCCCAGCATCAACTTGCTTCGTTTCGATCAACGACAATACATGTCTTACGTCAGTTGCTAATACAAATTTAGGTTTTAAAACTTCATACAGGTTCAGCCCTTCAAATACTTGTTTTGCATACATTCCAGCAGGTACTGTTGCAGGATTACCAATAGCTATCTTTTGCACATTATTTGTGTTCAAGTCTGAAAAACTATGCACAATATTATTTTCGATTGGTGTTGCCAATACTAATTCATTCCCTAAAAAATTAATAGCTTGGCTCGGATTGATATACCCCTTTTCAACTAGAGGAGTGAAATTTTTTTCGGCAGCGGAGATAAATAGATCTGCTGATTGACCTTGCTCAATCATTTGTTGGAGTGAGCCTGAACCACCGTAAGTGAAAGTAAACTTTACATTTCCATGAGTTTTTTCATAATTAGCTGTAACTTCCTCTAAAACATCTTTTAAACTTGCAGCAGCAAATACTTTTATCTCAGTTTTATTAACATTTTCTTCCGCCAGAGCAGGAGAGAATCCTGTAAAAATTGCGAGCATAAAAACAGAAACAGCACATAATAAAAATGATTTAATTGTTTTCATAATTTTTCTCCCTTCTTAATAAAAGACAATAAATAAATTACCTAACAAAAAAGTACTCTTGTATCTCCTCCTTTTACCAAAAGCATTACTTGTACAAAATTTAATTCTCGCAAACAGAACATACCACAACATTCTCACTATAGTTTAAATTCTAATTTTTCTATATTTTCAGATTTAATTTTTGAGAAACATTTGTA
>NZ_JBMOWC010000078.1:0-15393 GCF_049310765.1 Bacillus sp. PSXD-155
GATCATAACGACTGGTGGAAACACAAACATAATAATGATTCTTGTAGATGTAGACATCATAGAAAATGTAAATGTTTTATTATTTGTTGTCATAGTGATCGCAAACATTGGTAAGATTATTTATCACTTTTGATGAAGAATTTTAAAAAGACTTATCCTTTATAAAAAAGGACAAGTCTTTTTATTTGCTATTAATAATAGGACGTTATGTGAACTAGATTTGTATAGAGTATGCATTCAAACCTTTTGGATCTTCTTCAACTAAAGGGCCATATTGCTGAATAGTTCCCTGTAGGAAGAACAAGAATTTGAACAGAATCATTAGGAGTAAAAAGGGGGAATAAAAGATATCCCCCTTTTCACTATGACTTATATCCGAATAAATCACTTTCAAAAGACACATAAGAAAAAAGCTTTAAAAGACGCAGTATAACAATAATGCAACCTTAAGTTGACAAAGTGCATTCACTACGTGATAGAAAGAACAGCAATGCTTTTATACAATATAACTAACAAAATGAGAGGGGTTAAAATAAATGAAATTTGGTGAAAAACTTTTTAAGCTTAGAAAAGAAAATGGATTTTCTCAAGAAACTTTAGCTGAAAAATTAAACACCTCAAGACAAGCAATTAGCAAATGGGAAAATGGTCAAGGATTTCCCGAAACAGAAAAGCTCTTAATGATTGGAAATATCTTTGAGGTATCTATTGATTACTTATTGAAAGATTCTGTTGAGGACAATGAAGGAAATGAAGAAGGTTATTATGTAAATAGAGAAATGGCAGAAGGTTTTTTGATAAGCACACAAAAAACTGCTAAGCATATTGGGTTAGGTTTTGTTTTTTTTGCATTGGCGTTTGAACCATATTTAATTTTAGGGAAAAACTCAATGTTAGGAATACTCCTAATTATTGTCATTGCAACATTAGGGATTATTTCTTTTGCAACATTAGGATTTGATCAAGGACAATATACAATTCTCAAAAAAGAAGTTTTATTGTTTGATTCAAATTATTTTAAAGAGTTAACAGTAAGATATGAGGGCTTTAAAAGAAAATATTTAGGTATATTGGTGATTGGAACTTGTTTACTGACAGTAGGATTCTTAGCTTTTGCTTTGGAGAAAAAATTAGAGATGGGAATCTTGACTCCTTATTATCCAATTTTTGTGTTTTTAATAGCCGTTGGTCTATATATGTCAGTTCGTACTCTTACAATTCTTTCTGCATATCAATTATTGGTAAATAACGATGAACATACAAGTCGATTTAGTTTTAAACTAAAACAGAAAGCAAAGAAAAAATTTGATGAGTTTTAAAGATAAACTTTTCTTCAATATAATGGGGCCATTTTCTTTTTAAAAAAGGAACGAACGAACCAGAAGGATACTCTAAAAATGAAGGTAAAGCATATACGAGGGGGATTAGAAATTGATTTGGACATATTTTATTATCTTTTTGTTGGCAGCAATTCCTTTTTTTGAAGTATCAATGATAGTGCCAATTGCAATTATCGGCGGTATTCCAGCAGTTCCAGTTATTATTATTGCATTTTTAGGGAATTTATTAACTATAATTTTACTTATCGTGTTTATAGACTCGATTCGCAATTGGCGTAAAAAGAAAAAAACTAATGAAGAAATAAATGAATCCAAAAGTCATCAACGCGCTAAGAAAATTTGGGGAAAATATGGTTTACCAGGTTTAGCGTTTATTGGACCATTTTTTGTAGGTAGCCATTTAACAGCATTATTAGCTGTCACATTTGGCGGTACACGTTTGAAAACTTTAGTATTAATGACAGCAAGTATTGCGTTTTGGGCAATCTCACTTGGTAGCGCAGCCTATTTGGGCTTTGATTTTCTAGTGAAAGATGAAGATGATTTTGGTTTTATCACAAGACTTTTAAATCGATAAAAACAAACATTCTTCCAAAAACGGACGCTTTAATTGAGCAAGAAACTAAAAACTTTTAACTTCCGCTTTCGAAAATTATGTAAACACAAAAGTCCTCCAGTTAAACAATCCGGAGGACTTTTAATAGTTTTCTAAGTTATCTTCCAAATACACTCAATCCTAAATAAATCAAACTATAACTAATTAAAGCACTTGCAAGCATCAAACCTATTTTTAATAATTTGTCTTTTATATTAGGCTTTACTTCACTTATAGGTTTCCCCTCTATAAAATCAACTATTTGACGATAAGTTTTTAAATTGTGCTCTTTTTTCAAGTTTTCAAGCTTCGACGATGAAAGCATAAGCAAAATCGTAAGTAACACAGGTATTATAAGACCGTAATAACCAAAAAAGTAAAATACAGGTGCAATAGAAATAGGAAATAGAATCATTAATGCTAACATGATGTAACTCCACTTAAAGAAAGTTGATTTTTGAAGTTCTTCTTTCATGATCTTTACATCTCCTTTAACTAAATCATCCAGGGAGACATTAAAAAGAATACTCATCATTAGTAAATTATGAATATCTGGATAGTTTCTTTTATTTTCCCAGTTAGAAATAGATTGTCTGGAAACATGAATTTTCTCTGCTAACTTTTCTTGGGACATATTATCCCGTTTACGAAAATATTGTATCTGTCTACCAATGTTCATCTATACATCTCCCTTAAATCTGAGATTAAGTTAAAGGCTAATTAAAGACTACCAAATTTCTTTATAATAGCATGATTTTACTGTGTAAAAATGTTTTATCATGCTATTCTCCCTGTTTTTGGGTGTGAGTGCTGGCTGGGGGTTTGGGGGCTAGCCCCCAAGAACTTAACGTAACTGAATATGGAATAAGCTTATTATTTAAATCGATAGAACTAGCGGTTCGGCGGGTATAATTGCTGATCCAAGTCGAGCAACTTAACCCCGTTTTTGGTCTGTTCGGCTTGGCGAAAGCTAAAAACCCGCCGAAAAAAGTTTTGCAAGGACAAAACGACTTTTTGATTTTGAGGGTGGAGATTTTTGAGTGGTTTTCTCAAAAATACGACCCGTTCCTTGCGGAACTTTTAGCCCTATATATAAGAGTGAGAAGAGCAAAATGAAGAAAGTCAGTAATATCAAGGGTTTATGAGACATAGGGTGTTGCAAAAAAGCAACACCTGTGTTGCAAAAAAGCAACACCTAAAAAAATGGAAAAACACACAAAAAAAAAGATGTCAATGACATCTTTTTTTCATTCCTAAAATAAATAAACCGGTAATTTATGTTTTTTTCCATCTTCAGCAACAAAATTTTTAAGAGACTTCTTAAAAATTCTTTGTGTAGCTTTGTCTACTCCATCTTTTGGAGAACAACACATAATATTGGGATTTATAAACCATGTACGACTCGTACAAATACGTCCATCTTCTGTTGTAATTCCAGATTCCGCAACCGCCAATACCCCTTTTTCCATTAAAGAATTCATCATCATTGAAACCCTTGAACGATCTCTCTTTAATTCTTTTGCTAAATAACTAGGAGTAGCATTATCTGAATCAAATTCATTTTCTTCATTTGCTCGTTCTACAAGAATATTCGTTTTAAACTCTACATAAGGTACTAAATCCATTAAAAAAGCCTTTTCAGCATTTGTAAGATAGTTTATTTTTGCTAAGTAATTATAATTATCCGTAATCATTTGCACAAACTTCACCCTATCCGTAGGCTTTTTCTTTTTACCAATGAAATATTCTTCCCCACCAGTCGCCTTACTTAATAACTGCAAAAGCATTGCTTTCTCTTCTTCTGAGTAGCCACCTGCTAGCAACTGGTCATAAATACTATCAATCTTACGATCTCTTATTTTCGCTTTTTTTTCAGCTTGTCCAAAATCTACAACTTTTGTCATAAAATAATTCTCTCCCTTAGTGGAAGGAATCAACTTTTATATGTTAGAATGTATATAGAATATATATTGGTTGATTCCAACCTTATTACGAAAAACCGCCTGCCGTCCAAAGCATGGGCGGTTTTTCTCGTTTGTATGTCTTTCTTTATAATAACATGAAACACCTTGTTAAAGCTTTCCATCTCTTACAAAAGCACAACATTCAATCCTCTTTTTCTTCTTCAAACTCATACAATTCAATGCTTTCATCATTATCAATCCTATCTTTCCCTATCAAAATCCCGATGTTTGCTTATTTCTCTCTTATGTTCACGTTCAAATTGATTATCTATTCCCTTGTTATCCAATTCATTTTTAATAATCCCTCTAAATACCTTAAATTTCTCTTTAAAAGCTTTTTTCGTCTGTTGATACAAAGGCCCTTACATTCTCCTTCAAATCCTTTATATGAGCTTTTAATGAGCCTATTTCAGTATGTAACTTTCTATTTTCCTCTTTTAACTCTAAATTGATCTTTTGAGATTCTTTTAAAGAATCATACAAACTATTGACTTGACGATTCAATTCCCTATTTTCTTTTGCCAAATCCGTATTTTGCAAACGCTCATAATCTTTTTTTACAGTGACTGCTGCAGTTATCAATTCTTCTACTTTTTCGAGTTGCTTTGGTGAAAAAACATAATTACCTGTTTCTTTTTCAATAATTTCAGGTTTACCAATTAATTTTGGCTTTACCTCCGTCTTGATCTCTTTCTTTTTAGGCTTTAGCGTAATCTTGCTATCCGGCAATCTCTTGCTTATCTCCGTAATTTGATTCTCTATGTTAGAAACAGCTTCAGCATATTCCTTGTATTGACGGACTTTCATATATTTATGTGAACCAACATTGGCACGTTCAAAATTCGGAATTTGTTCTTTAGCCAAAGATTCAATATAGGCCGTTTCTAATTGTCTCCAATTCGCAATTAACTCCGTCCCTTTTCCTTGTACGCCTTGTTGTTGCAAGGCTCTATCCATTCCGACACGCCTCGTTAATCCTCGACTACTTTCAAAGTTCGGTACATAGTTAATATGTAAATGCGGATTTGCTTCATCATCATGTAATACCATGTTATAGACTGCTAGATTTGGATTTCTCCCTTGAAACGCATCTGCATACTGTTTTAACGCTTCTTTTTTAGCTTCCCTATACTTTGGGTCATCTTTACCCTCTCCAACCGCTACAACCAATTCTCGTTGCTCATGTGTCTTTGTATCTTTTTTTATCTTGTCATAATAATCCTTAATTTTGCGATCATTACGTTTTTGTTTCTCGTTATACTTATTTACTGCTTCTTGAAAGACATCCTTGTATACACTTCGGATGTCCTTTTGAACAAAGTAGATATTCTCCTCTAACCTGGATGGATCTATGCCAGGATTCCCATGAATGTTTTCTCTGTTATTATGGCTTAATGAACTTTGGTGAGATTGATTAAATGAGATAGAAAACAACATAAAGTGCCACCACTTCCTCTAAATCAATTGATACAATTAGTCTAGCAAGGCGACGAAATTGTGTCAATTGACGTAACCCTATACGTATTTTGACGCTAAAGCATCAAAATCGATAGGGGTCTGCGACGCTTTTCGGCTTTACCGAGCCACATTTCATGTGGCAAAAACAAAACCTTGGGCTTTGCCCAAACCCACTGGGGAACTCTTCCCCAGACCCCATCAATCGAACTCCCCAACCCCTCAATCCTTGAGAGGCTCCCTCGCCGGTTGGCAGGAACAAACAATAGTTTGTTCAGTGCCAAGAGGGTCTGGGTTTCGTTCAGTTGGTCAAGTCAAATACTCCCTTCGTTTCACTAGGTCCGTTTTGATTGACCAACATAATATTCTATATTTCTAATCATGTCTTGTATTTACACAAATAATATTGAAAATTTTTTTCCTATAAAAATATCGAAAAACTCAAAAGAGCAATAATTCCTGAAACCAACGCAACCCCTACAACAATCAACGTTTTTTGAATGATGTATTTTTTCTTATCGCGCTTGTCTCTTTCCGCTTTCACATCTTTATTTTCCATAAAAGCAACAATTTCAGAGTATGTTTTTATATTTTCACGCTTCTTGATTATGTCAATTTTAATAGCAGCTGTCATAGCAATTACCCAAAAAACAAATGGAATAATTAAACCTACATTACCAAAAAATTTAATCGCTAACCCTATTGATCCTACAGCTAAAACCAAAAATATAGCCATTACTTGTCCTAACTTATTGAATTTAACTTGCTGAAGATTATTTTTCATCATTTCCATGTCCCCTTTAACTAAATCATCTAAAGAAACATCGAAAAGAACACTTAGAAGCAATAAATTATGAATATCAGGATAACTTCTTTCATTTTCCCAATTTGAAATGGTTTGACGAGAAACATAAATTTTTTCAGCTAAATCTTCTTGAGAAAACCCTTCCCTATCTCGATATTTTTTAATTTGTTTACTAAGATTCATTTCGCTCGCTCCTTCTACATCCAAAATAGTTCAAGGTAATAATTTATAAGTAGCAAATATCTTTATAAAAGTTAATTTTAATATGTCAAAAAGCTTTATACATCGTTTAAACGCCTTATTTATCAACGATTGTTAAGGTCTTAATGCTCATCAAAATAAACTTAAATTTATATCATCCACTTTTATGAAATCATTAATTTTAAATATATAAACTCTCACTAAACTATCATCTATATTTAATTAATACAATATTATCAAAAGAATAAAAAAGAATCCCATAAACATAGGACTCTTTTTTATTACTTTTAAAGTAAACTTTTTAATAAAGGGGTACCGCCAGCATTTATAAGCTAATACCCATTTTTTTTTAGACAACTATCCTACTATTTTTTAACACATAATATATTTTGATTGCATATACAACAGGTTTTATATCAAAAGGAGGATTTTTATGACAACATGGCATGCTGGACATTGGGATTACCATCCAGCCCATCCATACTATCATTCAGGACATTGGGATTACCATCCATCTAAATGTCATCATGGAGTATGTACCCAAGGTCAATGGTCTTGGCATCCAGGACATTGGGATTTGTACAAATCATATTGGAACTGGCACCCAGGGCATTGGGGAAACCACAACTGATATAATTATTTACTAAAATTAATATATGATTTTTAAAAAAAAACGTTATAAAAAATTAATTTAAAAATCTCTAAAATGAGAGGAAGAATTGTTATGTCAATACAATATCCTTATAACAATTACTATCAAACACCTCAAATTCCAAATTATTTAACTGCACAAAATCAATTTGATATTAATACTAATAATGCCCCTGTCTATGATAATCGTCAAGATTGTTTACCTGAACGACCTCCAAGAAAATCACCAGAAGGATTTAGATGGGTACCAATTTATTCGCATTTTTATTGGGATGGTCATCAATGGAATAGTGTAAAAGTGAGAAGACCCTACTGGGGATTAATTGATGAAGAACACCCTTGTGATCCTCATCAACCCTAATAAGAAAAAAATCACTAAAAATAAAAATTATTAAACCAAAATTACCAAACATAAATACCGTATTAAATTTAATACGGTATTTATGTTTGGTAATTCAAAAATCTTCACATATAAAATTGTTTTTTTAATCAATTATGCATAAATTTCATCTTCAGATAAATATCCCATTAACTTTAAATAAAAAACCGCTAATCTATTCGATGATATTGCTCAATATCGTCGAGTACCGTAATAGTAACCATAACATTTATTGGTGTATTCGAGTCCACATGAAGGAGAAACTCTACACCACCGGACCCACTACCTCCTGGACCTTCTGGATCATGAGCTCCCACATTGGATACCCAAATACTCGCTGCGCCAAGATGCGGACGAATAGTCTCAAGTCCTCCAATGCCACCAGGCCAAAAAAACTGTGCCGCTGTAATTAAGACCGCTGACTTTTTAGTAATGGGGGGCCAGTTAAAATTCTGCCGTGATACCCCTTGCATGTTTGAGTAAAAAACACGAATTGAGCGTGCCATATTTAACCTCACTCTCCTTAATCTCAAACTATATTCAATAAAATAGCAGTTTACATCCCAACATAATAATATTTAGCTAATAACCAAAATATGTATAATAATTTATTCCTCATAAAATAATCCTCTTATGTGTAAAATCGCATAAAAAAATGCAAATACTTATAAAATATTAACAGCTTACTTAAGAGTTTATTATGTAAAATATAAATAAATTAAATAAAAATCCTAGTAACCACTAAGCTTTTCGTTTAAAATAATACCAATTTCTATTTTAGTAAATTTTCAAATTCGTACCATTTTATGAAACAAATATTTAAAAGTCCGCATGTAAACTTTTAAATATTAGTTTACATTCATTTCCCCTTAATCATTGACTTATCACCGATTCTCTTGATATCCTCAATTTATATAATAAAAGTATACATTCAAAACACTATAAATAAAGAGGTCATAAAAACATGAACAAAAAACCACATCTCATTGATGTCCAACCTATCCGTAACAAAGAACAAATCGAAGACATCAAATGGGCCCTAAAACGCCACTGTTCCGAACGAGACTATATTCTCTTTCTTATTGGCATTCATACCGGACTACGCGTAAGTGATCTACTCCAAATCGAAACACAAACCATAGTAAAACTAAAACGGAAAAAGAGAAAAGAATTTAAGATCAAAGAAGGAAAAACGAAGAAAGAACGCATGATTAACCTTACTTCTATTTTTGATGAAGTATACTCTTATGGCCAAACGCTAGATAATACCTGGTTATTTCCTTCCCGAAAAGGAGACAAACCCATTAGTAAGATCCAGGCTTATCGACAATTGCAAAAAGCCGGAGATTTTGCCAGTGTAGAGTCCATCGGTACCCATACCATGCGTAAAACCTTCGGCTATTGGTTCTATAAACAAACTAAGGATATCGCCATGTTGCAAGAAATACTCAATCACAGCACTCCACAAGTCACTTTAAAATATATTGGCATTAATAAAGAAGAAAAAGACAATATACTTGATAATTTCCATATTTAAAATCTATCAAAAAAACGACATCTAGGGGTAAAGCCGAGATACATATAATTTCGAGTATTAACCATATATTTATTTCCAAACGCACTTATAATCACGGATTTCCTTGTTATTTTTCAACTTATTATCATACAGTTGGAACAAAGTGTTTTCAGTAGCTAATAGATGGATGATTAGGGTGTACCCATAATAGACAAAACGGTATTTATAATCCCTATAAACCGCATATTTTTACACGTATCTCAGCTGTCCCCCCTAATATAGGGCCTATTCCACAATCATTTTAAATTTAATTATCTTTATATATTATTAAAAAATTAAATTGATACGAATAACATAAATGAAAAAAATTAATACATTGACATTGAACAGTTTTAAAAATCTAAAGTAATTTTAAAAAGGAGTCTAAGTAACATGAGTGAACAACGTCCAATTAATACATCATGTCAGGTGGTAGGACAAACTCAAACACCATTAAATTATAAAGTTAAAACACCCATTATTACCACAAAAACACCGCTTGTACAAATGCCAGTTATATTAGCCGAAAGAACAATTCAAATTGTTGTAGAATCTAATATTTCATTAGATCCTCCAGCAATTGAAATTAAACGTATCTTAAAAAACAACGTTTTTTTGACACAAGGTAATTTAATTCCTCTAGCATTTACTCCAATACCAGGTACAGATTACAACCTAGTTACAAAAGCTAAATTATTTTTACAAGGATATATCCGTAAAAGTATTGAGTATGTATATGATGAATACAATAGAATTATATATAATTCTATTGTAGATGTTCCATTTTCCGGTTCCACAGATCTAATAGAAGATGATTTTCTATCTTTAGCTTTAATAGCTTCTTCCTCAGATACTACATTTCATTTTATTTATCCTAAAAATGGTGATTTACCACATTTAGAAAAATGTTCCTTCGGAGATACAGTTTATTATAACAAACAACCATATTGCGAATTAATCAGTACTCAACTTGTTGGATTAGACTTTTCCCCTTGTCTAACAAACTTAAAAGAACCATTTAATACTTTTCATGAAATAATTGTATTAAACCTTAATTTAAAAGTTTTACAAATACAACAAGTACAAATTTAAAACAAAGAAAACTTCTTATTTTTCAAACCAACCTACTAAAAAAAACACCAATACCCGTTAGTGCTCTCCTAAAGGAAACTATAAAATAAAATGAAAAAAAGTGAGTAAAACTTATCCCAATACTACAATATATGTTTAACTAACATTTATAGTGTTAAAAATTCAATGTTATTATTAACAATAGACAAAAAACTCGCTTTTTTTTTCGTTTTTCAAATAAAAAAATAAAAGTCTCTTTACCATTAAATTTTAATTTATTTACCAAGCAGGCAACTCCAAAATAACTTTTTCTGTTCTAAAGCTGCTTTTTAAAGCGTTATTTAGCATTGAAAAATCAATGTTTTTGAAAATGTCAATTGGAATATTTCTCTCACCAATAGAAAAAGTAAATAACAGTTTATAAAAGTATACCTTTAAGGAAGAAACTTTAATCCTTACTTATAAAATCAAGGTTTGTCATGTTTATAAACATATAACGAAATATTTATAAACGTTTATTAAGTATCAACGACCTTTATAAATCTCTTAGCGTACAATTTCCTTAAAATGATATAGTGCCCCCCATTAGTAAGATCCAGGCTTATCGACAATTACCAAAAGCCGGAGATTTTGCGGATATAGAATCTATTGGGACCCACACTATGCGCAAAACCTTCGATTATGGGTTCTATAAACAAACAAAAGATGTAGCTATGTTACAAGACATACTCAACCACAATACGCCAAAAATTACACTGAAATACATTGGAATTAATAAAGAAGAAAAAGATAATATCCTAGATTTATTTCATATTTAAAACATATAAAATGTAACTAAAATAGTTAAACCAAAAAATCCAAAATTACATACACCTTTAAAAAATAATTTCATAAAATAAAATGAAGAATGGCAAATATGTTCTCTCCGATAAACAACTCACAGAATACACAAAAAGATATTCATAATAAATATCTTTTTGTGTATTTTTAATATCGTTATTTTAAAATATATTAATATAATAAAAAAGAGAGGAGATAACATAATATATATGAATCTATTTAATGCAAAAAAGGGGATCTACTAGTAGGTCCCCTTTCCTTTCAAAGAAACTAAATTTATGAGCGCAAAACAAGTGTCCAATGCTTGTTCCACACTATAAGATATGTTTTCCTATTCAAAATAGTTCTAATGAATTTTATTTAATACTACCTATTTCTTTTAAATATAAAAGAGTCTAACAATATTTTTAAAAATATATACTAAACAAAATCAAATAGGAAAAACGTGGATTTTATTACTCTAATCTGTTTTTTTGTTTAAAAATGATAAAAATCACTATTATACATGCCTTCACACATATAAATACACTCCATAGCATGTTAAAGAAAGTATAAACACACTCAAAACATAAACTAAAAGGAGGCTTTTTCAAATTGAGTGAAAAAGAGTATAAACAAGATAATTATAAAAATAAAGATTGTAAGGTTAAATCAGAATCGCGGATTCCACTCAGTGATACTGAGGCAACGCCTGTTCTTACAAATAATCCAAGAATTAAAATTCCAGTTGTATTAGCGGAAAGAACACTTCAAATTGTAGTAGAAGCAGAAATTCCACTTTCTCCACCAGCAGTGGAAATTAAAAGAGTGTTAAAAGATGTATTTTTAACACAATGTAAACTAGTACCTGTTGAATATGAACCAATTAATGAAACAGGATATTTTCAAGTAACAAGAGCAAAATTGTTTGTAGAAGGTTATATTCGTAAAAACATTGAATACGCTGCTAAATACTGCAATGGCGTAATTCATGATCGAATTGCAAAAGTTCGATTCTCTGGTTTTGCTGATTTGACTGCTGATGAATTTCTTTCTTTCCCAATTCTAGCTTTTGGTTCGGAAAATAAAGCTCGTTTCATTGATCCGAAAAAGAATCATGTTCCTCGTCTAGACAAATACTTCTTTGAAAATAATGTTTTCTATAATGAACAACCATATTGTGAATTAATTAGTGCAGAATTTTATGAACTTGATTATTCATCATATGATGTTCATTATGATTCAAAACATGATGAATATCAGGACAGAAATCAAGATAGATATCAAGATAAATATCAAGATAAATATCAAGATAAATATTATGATCAATATCCTGAGAAAGAATTTGACAAATTACGTGAAAAAATTGTTCTTGATCTTACTTTGAAAGTATTACAAACTCAACAAGTACAAATCGGATAAAATAAAAAAGTAATATTTTTAAAGTAAATCAATTATTTTTCACATTTCATGCATTATAAAAGAAAGAGGAATCCTAAAAAAATTCCCCTTTCTTTTTTTGTATAATATTATATTGTAATAAATAAATTCATATCAGAATCTATAAAAAAATACCTTCAGATATTCCTTCTAAAGGTATTTTTCATTCACATAATCTGTATTATCAGCAATTTTTATTTATCTACTTTAAAATACTCTGGATGTTCTGCTTTCATAGATAAAATGTTACCACACTCTGTGCAAACATCAGCAATCACTCTTGAAAATTGATTAAAAAGGTTATTCGTACTAATAAGTCTTAAACATGCTTGGGCATTTAATGAATCTTGCCTGATTTCTCTAGAACCACAATTAGGACATTTCTTATTCATTTTCAATTCCTTCTTCCTAAAATTTAGTTCACATAAAATCAAATTATCAGTAGTATTCCAAAAAGCTCAAAATTCTCATATAACTCTAAGCTTTACTTTTCTATTCATTTACCCATATTTTTTTAAAGGTAGCAAAAGATAATTAATTAAATTTCAAAAAATCATTTCCAAAACTCATACCATTTCTTATCTTTACTTGCTGCAATCATCTTCTTAACTTCCTGAACTTCCCTTATTGTTTGCATAAGCATTTCATCACTTCTTTGATTCTTCGCTACGTCTTCGCTAGTATTCATCGCTATAAGCGTTTGGGATTCCCGTATCGTTTGTATAGCGCTCAATAACTCGGATTCTCTTTGTGTGAATCGCTGATCTTGCTCGGCTAAACGTTTGTTTAATTCTTGTAACAAGTAATTTTGTTTTTCAATGACTTCTTTTTGCTCTTGAATCATCGCCTGTAGCGGTGTAGCGTTGAAATCAGGTTCTTCATAGCGCTCAATTTCATGTCGCTCTAATGGCAATACTTCAACACCTTGATTCCATGATACTATTTGCTTTGTAGCGTTTTCTAATGTCATGTCTGTGTCGTTCTTTAGATTTATAACCTTACGGAACACCATTACATCACTTTCTCTATACTTCCTATGACCACGTTCATTCTTGATGAAAGTATAACCTTCTTTTTCAAGTACATCAGCATACTTACGTAATGTGCTAGATTGAATACCTAATTGCTCTGCCACGTCGCCAGGACTATATAACGTCTTCATAGCGTTTCACCTCAAAAATATATTCGCTATAGCAATGATATACCCTTTTTCTTAATAATTCACGTATCACTTGTTTCAAATTCTTAACTCTCATAATCTTTACATAGGTAATTTGTATAATTCATATTACAGATCCAACCTTAGGAATACATATCAATTTTAAAATTGAATACTCTTTATATCTCGATACCCATATCAAAATCTTTTTTATTTATACAAGATTTTATGCAAAAAAAGAATAACCAGGATCCTCAATATCCCCACTATTTCAATCATGTATAAAATCATGCATATCAATTTTACTTGAAAAGAAAAAAGAACCCCATAAAAACAGGGGTTTCTCCATTATCCTTGCTACCGATAATTTTATGTTAACTCCATTTGAATAAATATTCGTAGAAGTTTTTTATAAAATTTACTATAGGTTATCAAACAAGCATTTTTTCTATTAAAACATAGAATAATATAACTCTTGTTTGAGAGGAGGTATAAAAATGAGTTGGAGTAATGACTGGTGGAAACATAGTAGTCATTCTAGTAAATGCGAAGATCATAACGACTGGTGGAAACATAGTAGTCGTTCTAGTAAATGTGAGGATCATAACGACTGGTGGAAACACAAACATAATAATGATTCTTGTAGATGTAGACATCATAGAAAATGTAAATGTTTTATTATTTGTTGTCATAGTGATCGCAAACATTGGTAAGATTATTTATCACTTTTGATGAAGAATTTTAAAAAGACTTATCCTTTATAAAAAAGGACAAGTCTTTTTATTTGCTATTAATAATAGGACGTTATGTGAACTAGATTTGTATAGAGTATGCATTCAAACCTTTTGGATCTTCTTCAACTAAAGGGCCATATTGCTGAATAGTTCCCTGTAGGAAGAACAAGAATTTGAACAGAATCATTAGGAGTAAAAAGGGGGAATAAAAGATATCCCCCTTTTCACTATGACTTATATCCGAATAAATCACTTTCAAAAGACACATAAGAAAAAAGCTTTAAAAGACGCAGTATAACAATAATGCAACCTTAAGTTGACAAAGTGCATTCACTACGTGATAGAAAGAACAGCAATGCTTTTATACAATATAACTAACAAAATGAGAGGGGTTAAAATAAATGAAATTTGGTGAAAAACTTTTTAAGCTTAGAAAAGAAAATGGATTTTCTCAAGAAACTTTAGCTGAAAAATTAAACACCTCAAGACAAGCAATTAGCAAATGGGAAAATGGTCAAGGATTTCCCGAAACAGAAAAGCTCTTAATGATTGGAAATATCTTTGAGGTATCTATTGATTACTTATTGAAAGATTCTGTTGAGGACAATGAAGGAAATGAAGAAGGTTATTATGTAAATAGAGAAATGGCAGAAGGTTTTTTGATAAGCACACAAAAAACTGCTAAGCATATTGGGTTAGGTTTTGTTTTTTTTGCATTGGCGTTTGAACCATATTTAATTTTAGGGAAAAACTCAATGTTAGGAATACTCCTAATTATTGTCATTGCAACATTAGGGATTATTTCTTTTGCAACATTAGGATTTGATCAAGGACAATATACAATTCTCAAAAAAGAAGTTTTATTGTTTGATTCAAATTATTTTAAAGAGTTAACAGTAAGATATGAGGGCTTTAAAAGAAAATATTTAGGTATATTGGTGATTGGAACTTGTTTACTGACAGTAGGATTCTTAGCTTTTGCTTTGGAGAAAAAATTAGAGATGGGAATCTTGACTCCTTATTATCCAATTTTTGTGTTTTTAATAGCCGTTGGTCTATATATGTCAGTTCGTACTCTTACAATTCTTTCTGCATATCAATTATTGGTAAATAACGATGAACATACAAGTCGATTTAGTTTTAAACTAAAACAGAAAGCAAAGAAAAAATTTGATGAGTTTTAAAGATAAACTTTTCTTCAATATAATGGGGCCATTTTCTTTTT
>NZ_JBMOWC010000079.1:0-15298 GCF_049310765.1 Bacillus sp. PSXD-155
TGTTCTATTAATTTCAATTGTTTTACTATTAAATTCTTGTAAATCACTATCTTCTGGATTTGCTTCATATCCCCATAATAAGGTAAGTGAATCTACATAATCTGTAGCTTGCTCCCCAGCTTTTTTTAGCCCTTCATATAACTCTTGCTTAAGTTCGCTAATTTCCTTTTCAAATAGCCCTACTTTTATTAACTGTCTGTATAGTACAAAAGCTTTGAAATACCAGGTGAATTTCATTTCACCATTAACCAACTTACGATAAGCTGTGTCCATAGCATCAAAAAACACGTCATCCTCTAGCTCCATATACCCACTTCTTAACAGCTTTAGATAAGATGGTGTATCATCTGTATATTGGATTTTAATTTCATTCATTTCATGTTCAAAAATTTCCTCATTAAATATTCCTTTTCGAACTAGTATTTCGGAGAATTTAAAGTAAATAAGATCATTGTAATTATTAGAGTCATTAAAGTACTTAGTTTTAAAAGCCTTAATATAATCTTTTGATTTATTTTTACTTATCATATCCGAATATGTGACATGTGATATGAAATCAGAATTAGATCTTATAACTTCTAGTTTATCATTTTCTTCAATACCAGTCTTAATCTCAAATGAAGCGGCAAGCGTAAATTTAAGTATTGAAGAAAGTATTCGATTGTCTAAATCCTTATATTTTTCATTATAGTGTCCATAGATTATTTTGAAATCATCTAAGGCTTGTTTCAAGATACGAATGTTTTTAGCACCACTGTTTTGAGCAGTTGTTTCTATTATTGATAAATTATCCATCAAAAATACTCTTAATGACTCGTCCTGATAATTTCGAATTATTTCTTTTGTAATTTGAGTAAAATCTGAAGTTAATGATAAAGTTTTTCCAATAAGTTTTTCTTTTATTCTCTTATATGTATCCGTTTTATTGAATAGTGATCTTAATTTATTTTCAATTAATTCGTTGGAATCACCATTTGTCCCTGTAAATGCACCTTCTTTTTCTAAAATAATTGAAGAGGTAATCATTTTCATTTCATAATTTTGAGTATTTAATCGAGTGGATATTTCGTCTTCATTCCCAATAATAATAACTTTAACACCATCATGTTCCACAAAATTATTAATGTAACCCAATATATCTGCAATATCACAATTAGCTCTTTCTAAGTCATCAAAACATAAAACAGTATCAGTGAAATTAAGTAAGTTTTCATAATTTATTTCTGTGTTCATAGCCTCTGATATAATG
Source organism: Bacillus sp. PSXD-155 (assembly GCF_049310765.1). NCBI lineage: Bacteria > Bacillati > Bacillota > Bacilli > Caryophanales > Bacillaceae > Bacillus > Bacillus sp. PSXD-155. Next base: position 1,250 of record NZ_JBMOWC010000079.1, read on the forward strand.
GGGATTTCAAGGTTTTTTACAACTCCCACAGCCATTTTTCCTAACTCTGTTAATCGTCCTCCCCATTTACTTTCACTTATACTTTTAAACGTTTCACTATTTTTAAAAACATGATCTACTACGATTCTTTTATTAATTTCTTCAATACTTGTAATGCCATAAAGAGATAGATAGGCGGTCTTTTGCTTCTTGCCGTTTAGTTCAATATTTTCAATCTCATTCTTAAGGACATTGTTCCAAAAGTAAGTTTTCCCACAACCCCATTCTCCGTTAATTAAAATCGCATAATTTGTGTTTTCTTGTTCTACATAATTAATGACACTATCAATAATATATTTCATTTGTTAGCCCCCTTATAATTAACAATTTTATCATTTCAATTTTGATTTAAACTATATTGTCGAACGAAAATAAGATGGATTTCAACAATTCGTCTTGCAAACAAGACAACGAGATATTATAATAAGTATAAGAAAACAAAGGAGGGATCTACAACAACTAATGGATGAAATTAAAAATGGAGAATTAGAGGAAGCTCTATTTTCCGTTTATACAACAAGAGAAGCTGAAAAAATTTGGGGACTTGCGGAAAACACTGTTAATAAGTGGTGCAACCGAGGAAAGTTCTATGAGAATGAAGCGAGAAAAAGTGGGAAAGTTTGGTTAGTTACACGTAATGGTATGAACAGACTAACTCGCAAATAGTAAACAAGAAAAAGCCCTTACCACCGCCAGATAGTCAGGACTTTTTCCATCATTAACTAGGAAGGTGATTCGAATGGCAAATACCTTATCTAAAGTTAACAATTGTAATTCCATTATAACACAGAATCAATCAAAAGAATTAGAGCATATAAGTTTCAAACAAGATGCTTTAAAGAGTTATAGATCCTTATGTGAATGGTTTGGAATTGAGGACTGTATTAATTCTCAAATTTGGTTCTTTGGAACGTTTGGTATTGCTATAGCGATGCTTTTTACTACATATTTGATTGCTGGGTTTCTCTATGGGTTTTAAATTTTAAAATCAGAGGAGGAGCAAGTATGAAAGCAGCTAAAGCAAAACGTGGTGAATTTTATGTTCATAAAAAGAATGGTTGGGTATATCAGGTATTAGGATATGCAAAAATGTTTGAACATGAAGAACAAGATATCATAATCCTTAAATGTATGAGGGATAATATGACTGTTACTTTAAGCGCTGAACTTTTCGAGCTTTATATAAAAGCGAATAAATTCTTAAAAACAAAAAACATACTTAATAATTTGAAAGTTAGTTTATAACATTACAAATTTTGGAGGTATTTTTATGGAAAAGACTATTTCAGTTCCAACAATTAAAATTGGTGACTATGTACAATTTTCAGATCGCAAGAATCCTTCTTTAAAATTAAATGGTTATGTAGTAAATATTTTAACTAACACAATTATCGTAGATGTTTCAGAAACTATCCAAAATAAAGGTTATAAAGAAATAGACGTTCGGCATGTTGTAAAACACGGTCGGTATAGAAAAATTCGTTCTCGTAAAAAACAGGCTTCCTAAACTCTTAAACAATTGCTAATAAAAGTGTGGATCTCATGAAGGAATACATGAGTAATCATAAATAAAGAGTCCTAATAATAACGGACTCTTTTTCCTATGTGGGTCACCTTATCAAAAAAAGAAAATTGTACGTTTAGACATATTTTCGTCACAATTAACCCCTTTTGCTGTACGTTAAGAGCTATTTGTTCAGAAAATCTTATGTTTATGGACAGAGGATAAAACTCAATAATATCAACGTTTCCTAGCTATAATCGTGTTCATAAAATGTGTAAATAAATCAATGTTCAATTAAATTTAGGATTTTATCTTTCTGAACATGCACTCATCTTTAAAAAACACTGTAATGATAAGGTTTTGTAGTCCTTAGCGTACAATTTCCCCAAAATGATATGGTGACCCCTATAATGAAAGCTCCTATATATGGAGCTTTTTATTTTTAATAACATACTGATTTAATTCACCTTTCTTAACAAAAATATAGATAAATATGGTAAAATGGTAATTGGATAGGAATACGATATACTTGTACATGTTATTAAAATTAAAGTGGTTCAAATCGGAGGAAGGCACTCGTTAGGGTGTCTTTTCTTTATGATTTTACACAAATAAAAAAGCCTCTTATAAAAGGCTTTTTTATTATAAATAGATTTAATTAATTAAATCCGAGCTTCAAAATAACCTGTCCATGTACCATTCGGTTCTTGCCATGCATTTTTCAAGTACCACGTTACACCATATTGTACAGTTGTGTTCGGTATAGAATTTCTAGAAAAATACCCATATATTGTATTAAAGACCACTTGTGTTGCCATAGTAACCTTTTCTTGCTTCGGACTTTCAGTATTAGGTGTTGCAGCCATTGCTCCACCTGCACTAGATAACATAATACCAGTCGCTAATGCCCCAACTACTAATTTCTTGAACATAAAAATTCCCCCTCAAGTATTTTTATATCTTACACACGCCAGCCTTCAAAATAAGCTGTCCAATTACCATTCGTACCTACATATGCTCTTTTCAAGTGCCACGTGATACCGGTACTAGATTCTGTAAATACGTTCGGTATCTCTTCTCTGTAAGCATACCCATGTACATATTTCCCAATCTTTTCAATTGGTGTCGCTGTCATAGTAACCTTTTCTGGTTTTGGACTTTCAGTATTAGGTGTTGCAGCCATCGCGCCACCTGCACTAGATAACATAATACCAGTCGCTAATGCCCCAACTACTAATTTCTTGAACATAAAAATTCCCCCTCAAGTATTTTTATATCTTACACAACAACCTTAACGTTTTTTCCAAATACTGTCTACCCGTTAAACTAAATAAATTAATATTTGAGTATCAAGAAATTAAAACATCAAACAGGAAAATACGACTATTTATAACGTTTTCATTGTGCTCATACAAGAATATGCAATATTGCATATTTATTAACTGTAATACATTCCGTATTCCTCCCCTTTGAGACGTACCACCAACATTTGAACAAAAATATACGCTAAACAATTTTCGACATAGAAAAAGCAGATTTCCTGTACGTTAAGAAAAAATCCCCACACGATGTGCAGGGTAAGCAGTGAACATTTTGGCTGGGTGACCCCTATGTATATCTTTATTAAATTTACTTTTAGGTTCTTTTTAGCTTATAAAGAAAAAAGCCCCGGATAGGACTATATGGTTTTCTTCATACCGCATTGACGACATTCTCTTAAAAAGATGAAATCTTTAACGGAACTCTTGAATGAGGTATTGCCACAATTATTGCAACGACCGCTAATTTCATCTGGCAGCTCCTTGTATGCGTATATTTTACTTAGATCGTATTCTTGTTTAGGTTCTTTATTTTCCATTTGTTTCACCTACATATTAATCAGAATTAATATAACTTAATCATAATAACATGAAGTCTTCACATAGATACTTTTTATTTTGTAGATGATTATGTATATTTTATATCTGTTACATGATTAATTTTTATATATAGTACATTATCATATTGGTTCCTAAATCTTAATTCATTACAGACCATATCGTAGTAATGAATATAACCCACTTCGGAATATACCTTGTTCTCTTTTTGGTATGAAATACTTACTTGCTTATTTTCAGCCATTGCACAACACACAATATCATTTATAAGATCTAGTTTTTGTTCATCTAAAATAGGCATCGGTACTTCGTTTTGTTTTTCATACATTTCATTTAATCCTTCAAATTGTTCTTTTATGGCTGAAAATGGAACCCAGCGCATCATACCTCTATCAATCATATTCTGTATTCCTCCTTATGCTTTATGTCCACCTATTTTTCCGTTTCTTTCTCTTTGTGTAGCCCCTTTAATATAGCTAATTCCACGCATAATTGAATTTTTACCATATCTATGCCGGATTCCGTCCATTGTCTTTGCTAATTTCCTTTTAGTATCTTTTTGAGAAGTATCTTCGAACAGTGACATTTGAATTGCATCGTCCCTAGTCAAATTCTTTAGTGTGATGTGTATTTGGCGCACCGGATGACCAGAGTGAAACTTTTTTAATAGGCTTAAACAAGCAGCATAGACATCTTCCGTTAAACATGTCGGTTGATCTAAGGTAATCGCTCGTTTAAAACCTCCACCGATGTATTTGCTATAGCCTATAGAAAGCTCAACCGTACGACAGCATTTATCCATAGATCGTAAACGAAAACAAGTTTCTTCGATTTGTTCTAAAAGGAGTAATTTTAATTTATTTGGGCTGAAACAGTCCTCTAACAAGATTTGTCCTTTTGTAATAGAGGTACTTTTTGGAATGTATTTATTTGCAATCCGGCTCTCATCTATACCATATGAGAAGCGATATAACTCTTCACCCTTTACTTTGCCAAACCTCTTAATCAGATTTTCTTTAGGCGTTTTTGCAACTTCCTTTAAGGAAAATAGTCCCATGCTGTGCAATGCCTCTTCCGTAGCCTTTCCGATTCCCCATACTTTGCGAAGGGGCTTAACTTCCCATAATTTTTTCGAAACATCATCGTATGACCACATTGCAATTCTAGAGTTTGAATGTTTACTTTCCACATCTAAAGCCACCTTTGAAAGAAATAAGTTAGGTGCAATTCCAATAGATGCAGTTATACCCGTTGTATCATATATCTCTTTTTGAATTCTTTTAGCAATTACAATTGGATCACGTCCGAAAAGATGCGCTGTTTGTTGCATGTCTAGAAAGCACTCATCTATTGAGTAAACGTGTAGATCTTCAAGCGCTACATATTTTGTATAGATTTCAGTAATTTGATTTGAAATTTCAACGAATCTTTTCATTGTTGCATTCACGATAATAATGTTCGGATCTTTTGGGATTTCATATAATCTTGTTGCTGTAGAAATGCCCATTTTTTTAAGTTCGGGAGTGGCGGCAAGTACTATTGATCCTTTTCTATTTACATCCCCAACGACAGCTAATTTTACTTTCAAGGGATCTAATCCTCTCATTACACATGCACAACTTGCAAAAAAAGAACAAAGGTCTATGCAGAAAATCATTCGATTCATACATTTCGAGTAATCAAACATTGTTTTACCTCCAAAAACAGAACGTTTGTTCTTATTATAAACCCTCTTTTTAGGTTTATACAATCCCTTTATAAAAAATATTAATATGGTACGTGAAATTATATAAAGTGTTAATAATTACTAAAATTTCACTAAAGTAATAGTTAACTGTACAATAAAACTATATTTACTACACAAAGGGGGTAGGTAAAATGAACAAAAAGAAAGTTATGGATATCTACGATATATTAGTGGATATCACACTAGATAATGCAAGTTATAGGTCGTTTCAACCTAATGACTTTTCGAAAAGGAACAAAAAAAGAATAGAGCGTATAGAGAGTGAGCATTCATTACTTAGTGGTCATGTAATACTTAGGGACAAAAATATATATATGTTCTTAGATACTTGTGTTTGGATTAATAATGCCGATAAAGGTAGTTTTGATCTTTTCGCTAAATTAGCTGATCTTAATCAACAAAAAGATGCTATTTTATTAATTCCAGAGCAGTTAAGAAAAGAATGGGATAAAAATAAAAAAGAAAAACTCATAATTAATAAAAGAAACGAATTTAACGACATGTTTAAAAAGACAAAAAAATTCAGAGATATTATGATTACAGACAATGAGAAAAAAATGCAACTAGATACATTAATTACAGAAGCTGAGTCGGTTATAACGGAGCAAATTGAATACGTAAACGAGGGAACCATTTCACTAATTGATCAAATTTTAGGTTTGGGCGTACCAATACATACCAATGATGAAATAAAGTTAGCAGCCACTGATATGGCTTTACAAAGCATGGCTCCATTTCATAAAAAGAAAAACAGTATGGGGGATGCTCTCTTATTTCAAAGCTTAATAGGTAAATTAAAAGAAGAAAAAGATGCAATTTTATATTTTGTGACAGATAATAAAGCAGACTTTAGCGAAGATAAAGATAGAGCACCTTTTAAAATGCACCCTGACTTACTTAACATGGCTCAAAATCATGGTATAGAAATCAGATATTCTTTAGATCTATCAAAGACAATTGATGAAATAATTGAAGTTGTAACTGATAAAGAATATTTGGATGAATGTAAAAAAAAATATGAAGATGAATGTGAAAAATATCATCAAAGTCGTCATGCTGATTCTAAAAATGTATGTGATAACTGTCGTGAAACCTTATAAGAAATAGCGAACGACAATCAATACTAAATTTCGATAATCAAAATTTTTTCACTTAATTTTTATAACCATTCAATTAAACTATAAAAAAGCTCTCATCCCTTTTACATGAAGGGGTGGGAGCTTCTTTTTTTTTAGGAATATCCTTTGCAACAAGATGCAATTATATTTCAGCCTATTCGCATCTTGTAGCTATTATTATGTATGCTATATTCCACAAAATAATTACAAAAAATCTATAATCCTTTTCATCTATTTTTATTGTATGCACCACCGGAAATACATATGCACCATCCATGGTGAATACGTATAAACTTCATTGAAAGTGTCAAAAATAACAGTTACATAGGATTAAAGAAAGGAAGGCACTTTCATGAAAGGAAAAAAGAAAAACCGTACAAATCTAGGAAAATGGTTAGATCAAAATGGAATAGAGCAGCAGGAATTAGAAGAAGCAACCGGTGTTAGTCGTAATACAATTTCGAGGTTATGTAATAATAAATCTCACACTCCAAGCTTCCCAGTCATCCAAAAAATTTTTCGAGCAATTAAAAAAGTTGACAGGAGTGCCAAAATAACTGATTTTTGGGACATGTAAAAAGCACAAGGAGTAGAGTTTACCTTGTGCTTTTTAACTTTATAAAACTTCTTTTAATAGAAATGTACGTACATACACATTATATTTTATTCCATAACTCTCTAACTTTTGTTCACGATAGTCTGATATTGTAAAAAATAAAATATTTGGTACGACATCACTTTGTTTTTTATATAGCTTTGTAATTAAAGCATAATATTTTATTTTTTCTTCATTGGTCGTCATATGTTGCAGCCTATCAATTTCAACGAAGTGTGGTACTTGATCTATTAAATAATAAGCATCTGGTACAATTATTTTTTCTTCATTTTGGTATCTAAATTTTATAACTTGTTCTGTTTTCCAATCGGGAAAGCCCAGCCACATCCAAGCTTCATTCCTTAAAAGTATATGTTCAAGTTGATGTTTCTTTTTTCTTTCATTTGGTTCTAATCCTAATAAGGCACAACCTTTTTTATTGAGATAATAAACATACTCTCGGTTATGCGAGGTAACATGGCAATATTGCCGTAGATCCTTCAAAATACGATTTGCATTTCGAATGCTACCAAGAGCATGAATAGCTTGCAATTGCCTCCTAGAAGCAAATTCCAGCTTATTTAAACTCGATAAAATCTCGATTTGTCTCGCTCTCTGTTTGAACTTCTGGTGCCTCATTTTGCTTCACCACCTTGTATTGCTTTAGTAACGCCCACATATCTTTATCCTTTAAAAAAGGTACCTGGATTTCTTCTGTACGATCAGTTTTAAATAATGCTCTTCCTGGCAGGGATGGCAGATCCTCCAGTCCTGGTTCATCCAAAGCGACTTGGGAAGCAACCGCTGTTGGTAATCGAAAGCCTATTTTCGCATCAGAGTTTTGTTTAATTTGTCTTGGTAATGTATCAGAAGTAGGATATTGAGTGCAAAATATGAGTCGAAACCCTAAACCACCTCCGATTCTTGCGACTTCGGACAACATCTCCTGGCACAAAAATAATACATCACGTTGTTTTTTAGGTAATCCCTGTGTAGGACATAGATTTGCTCCTTCATCTACTATGATAAAGCAGCGTTCTTTAATTGATGTATCTATGATATTGGTAAAATAGGACTTCTTCATCATTTCGATCTGTTTTACCATCTTTTCACGTACCCTTATCAACATTTCTAACGCCTGTTCTGGATTTTCAGCTACTTCTACAACTTGGGATAGCTCTTTGTAGGGACTAAATTCCAGCCCTTCTTTTAGATCGATAATATAAAATTTTACGTGTTGAGATTGTTGCAAAATCAAACTAGTCATCACATTTTTTAGGAATACTGTTTTTCCAAACCGTGTCATACCCGACACGCACATATGCGGAGTTTTCTCGAAATCATGATACACTTGTTTATCTAACGCTCTCCCCATCATAACTCTCCATGTATGCTCTTTTAATAGACTTTTAGACCAATTCCACATTTCAGGTATTCGTTGGCTAAATACTCGAATATGAAGCTCTCTTTGGTGAAACGATATTTTAACAGGTTTATATAGACCTTCTTCTAATACTTCAGCTAACTTCCGGATTAGTTGACTAGGTACACCAAGTGGTAACTTGTAAACATAATTCATACTTATATCATCTTTAATTTCTTTTATAAAAATGGGGTATTGTAATTCCCCTTTATGTTGAACACATACCTTTGTAATTTCAAAAAACGTTGCAATCTTTTTCTTATCACTCGGTCCATTACTTTGGTAAAAATATGCTACAGTAATAAAGGTTGCTGGTATTAATAAAAGTGATAACATTACCTCCATACCTCCTTAAGGTAGTTGAGCTTGTGTGGAAGCTTAGAAACAACCGTTCAAGATGCGTTATTATAACCATTTTCAACTACCAGATGTAATTCTAACGTAGAAACACATCTAGTATATCCATTAGAACGTACCAAACAGTTCCAATTAGTAGACATTTAAGACCCGCACGTAGCAACCAACCTGGAAGGTAAAAACCTTTCTTTTTCAAAAATTTAATCCCTAAAACTGAAGCTCCCGTCACGCCATACACAATACCTAATTCTCCAATGATTGTCATATTAACCCCATCCTTTTGGTTTAATGGACAAATTCCCTTTACCATCCTTAAAAAGTTGATACTCATCTAATAGCTCATTCCAGGAGACAGCCTGTTCATCACCATATAAATCTTCTTCGATTTTTTGACTTAAGTAATAATAAAATTTGTATTGCCGATCTAAATAAACATCATAGCGCAACATATGATCTCGTATAGCACAAACATTTTCTTCCTTGTTAGTCTCGTTATACATTTGTTTAAGCATTTGTGAAGGGTAAAGATACGGAGTACTATATAACATTTGATAATGATTCATATTTCCTCACCATCCATATAAAATTCTAGGCACATTAATAAATATGATAAAAGCTCCATTTTTTGAATTTGTACCTAAAAAAAGTACAAAAACACGCCATTCCTATTTACGAATGACGTTTGACAAACAAGCTTTAATTATTTAGATCTATGTTATAAAAGTACTAATACTAATAACATTAAATCATAATTCAAATGTACCCAATATCCCATATGTGCGTTTTGGTACTTCACGAATACTATTAGATGAGGTAAAGCAGGTATACCGATAAAAAAAATACACTGTATAAGATTAAAATTATAGGTTGGAAGGTGTAATATCCCAAAAATTATACTTGCTAACAGAAAAGATATAATTATAATTGTGCGTTCGTGAGAGGTAACATATTGGAGCAATTTATAACAACCTAGTAATAACGAAATAAAAATTAAATTTTCACCGAATAGCTGAATAAACAGCACAAATATACGAAACAAAATCAGCTTCCATTCACCTACAAACCCTTGATTTGTAGCAAATTCAAATGATGTAATTGTACTAACTGTTAATGCAACAAACATTATTACAAAAATGATATATAGAGCAATCCACCATGTTTTTTTATACTGTTGCAATGTGAATTTTTTAAAAATCTTTTGAATATCAAACTTAAAAATCCAGAAAAATGGAATCACAATTGGTATCGTATAAAAACATGCTTGTAGCATGGCTTTCACATATTTGCTTTTTTCATTAAAGAAGTTTGTATATAAAAAATTCCATAAAGGCGTGTAAATTAAAACGAAGCTTATTAGAATTAATAAAAGCAATTGGTACAACTTTTTTGTCTGTACAACAGATTGAAGGTAGTGGTTCGCTTCCTCAAAATTAAAAGTTAAATCTAATAACTTATGTTTTTTAACTTGTTTATTTAATTCTATATCGCTTTTCGCCATTTCCATCCCCCTATTAGAATGTGTTAAAGGTTATCTTCCTTACTAAAAAAACAGCAAAATCGGAATCTATGCTATAATGATACCAGGTAAATGCGAGGTTAGGGTGGAAGGGCTGTCCTCTTTTTTTCCAATTGGAAAAGAAGGGGGGTGAACTAGCCATGGAAGTTTTTCTTGAGTTTCTAAAAGAGATGATAAAAGCTGTTATTCGAGAAATTACAGCTCACTTATTTAAAAAGAAATTTTTAGATCAACGAAAAACCACCCTTTCTTCTCGCCGTCCAAAGCAAAAGAAAAAGGGTGGTTTTCGTAAATATAAGCGTTAATTGATAGCCACCACCTTGACGGTAGCAGTTACCCAAAGATGAGCACATGTTAGCGCATGTTGCTCTCTTTTTTTATTGTATGATTTTATTGACTGGAGTATACCTTTATTTGTACTTATATTATATCATGTGAAAAGTCTTTTGCAATCTATACAGGTTCTATTCGAAAATATGACATCCCATTTTTTATTTAGTTAACAGCCATATACCGATTTTGTAGATTACTTGAGCTATTTTCAGGATTCTTCCAACCTAGTTCTTTTAACTTCAAGACAAGTGGATGCCATTTACTTAGTGTACAATACCATTCTTCTCTTCCTTTAAGTTCGTTATAACGTGACTTAATAGAACTTGTTCCTTTAATTTGGTAAAAAAATTGAATAACTTCTTCTCTTTCTACCTTTGTAAAAACAAATGTATCACCATGTACATAGCTATTTTCCCACACTAAATTTAGTATTTTTGAATACCCTTCCGTTTCAAAAAAGTCTTTAAACCACTTACGCACTGACACGTAAGTTTTCATAACTTCTTTCGAAAACTTATTAGGATATAGATCATGTAACATCAAATAAGGATTGTTACTCCAATACTCATAGACTGGCATACCTATTCTGTGTTTTTTAATCCATGTTATATCGTATACTCTTAATAACTGTTCATCCGTTAGTTTTTCTTTCTCCTCAATTGTCCATCTTAATGCCTCTAATCCTTTTTCTTTCGTCCAAAAATTTTTAGAGACCTTCTGTAGTTCCCACTCTTTAAAACGATTTGGGTATAAATCGTTTAACATTTCATAAGAGTTGTTCCAATGTTTATTTAATGGTGTCACAAGTCTATTTCTCACAAGCCATTGATTGCTATAGATTTGTAATAATTGTTCATCTGTTAATTTTTCTTTCTCCTCAATTGTCCATCTTAATGCCTCTAATCCTTTTTCCTTCGTCCAAAAGTTTCTAGGTACTACACTAAATTCCCACTCTTTAAAACGACCTGGATATAGTTCATTTAACATTGCATAGGGACTTAAATTCCAATATGTCATAAGAGGAGTTATTAATCGCTGTTTTTTTATCCATGCTATATTATAAACTTTTTTTAATTGCTCATCTGTTAACCTTTCTTTCTCTTCAATTGTCCATCTTAAGGCTTCTAGTGATTTTTCTTTTGTCCAAAAACTTGAAGGAACATTCTTTAGTTCCCATTCTTTAAAATGACTTGGATATAATTCATTTAGCATTGCATGGGGACTACAGTTCCAATACTTACAGCAAGGTGTAAGTATTCTTTTTTCTTGCAACCATTTTTCACCATAAACTTTTAGCAACTGTTCATCTGTTAGTTTTTCTTTCTCCTCAATTGTCCATCTTAAGGCTTCTAGCCCTTTTTCTTTCGTCCAAAAATTACTTGGTGTATAGCTTAATTCCCATTCCTTATAACGACCTGGATATAACATATTTAGCATCATATATGGACTACTATTAAAAAACAGAGAACATGGTGAAGCTAACTTATGCTTTACAAGCCATTTTTGACTGTATACTTTACATAACTGTTCATCTGTTAACTGTTCTTTCTCCTCAATCGTCCATCTTAATGCCTCTAAACCTTTTTCTTTCGTCCAAAAATTACTTGGTGTATATTTTAATTCCCATTCTTTGAAGCGGTTTGGATACAAATCATTTAACATTGCATATGGACTTCCATTGTATACTAAAGATACCATACCGCTTAATTTGTATTTCTTAATAATCTTACCACTCCAACCTTTTTTTAACTCTTCTGTATCCCAATTCAAAATTACTTCAATTAAGTATTTTGTGACTCTTCTTGCTAAAAGTTTTTTATCGCCTTCACTCCAAACATAATAAGGAAAACCATCTCTTTTTCCATTTAACACTTCTTGGTAAATTTCTTCTATTGTTAATACACTATTTGAACTTCTATGACTAAATCCCACATCTTGAGGGATTATAGGACGGAGTTGCTGAATTCGCTTATACGCCTTTATTACTTCTTGTGTAAAACGATCTGGATATGCATCATGTAATAAATTGTATGGATTATTACTCCAATACATTGCTAAGGGCGTAGTTAGTCCGTTTCTCTTAATCCATTCCATATTATATTCTTGTAGAAATTCTTCATTAGATACATTTCCTTTTTCCTGTAATATTTCTCTAATCACTTCCAAGGCAATCTCTTTTGTCCAATAATTATTAGAAACCTTTTTCAGTTCCCATTTTTTAAAATCTCCTGGATATAATTCATTCAGCATTGCGTAAATATTTCCATTCCAATGTTTATTAAATGGTGTTATTAACCGATGTATTTTAATCCACTCGGTATTGATAATTTGTATTAAATTTTCTTTAATTAATTCCTCTTTACTTTCAATATTCCACTTGATAACTTCTATTGATTTTTCCTTTGTCCAAAAATTTGAAGGAACATTCTCTAATTCCCATTCTTTAAAACGTCCTGGGTATAATTCATTTAGCATTGCATAGGGACTCCCATTCCAATACTTACTACAAGGAGTACTTATTTTATGTTCCTGTAACCATTTAGCTCCATATACTCGTAACAACTGTTCATCTGTTAATTTTTCTTTTTCCTCAATAGTCCACTTTAAAGCCTCTAACCCTTTTTCTTTTGTCCAAAAATTAATAGGGGCCATTTTCATATCCCATTCTTTAAATATCCCTGGATATAGAGCATTGAGAAAAGCATAGGGACTTCCATTCCAATATCTTTTCATTGGTGTATTTAATTTATGTCGATTTAACCATGGTTGATTATATACACATAATAGTTGTTTATTTGTTAACTTTTCTTTTTCTTCTATTGTCCAACGTAAAGCCTCTAATCCTTTTTGTCTTGTCCAAAAATTACTTGGTGTAACTTTAAACATCCATTCTTTAAAACGATTCGGATACAAGGCGTGTAACATGCTGTATGGACTATTTCTCCAATGAGTTTGACAAGCCGAAACCAGGTTATGTTGCTTCAACCAATTAATATTGTATACTTCAAACAACTGTTCATCTGTTAATTTTTCCTTTTCTTCAATAGTCCATCGTAATGCTTCCAAAGCATTTTCCCTTGTCCAAAATTTACTTGGAGTTTGTTTCATTTCCCATTCTCGGAACTTCCCTGGATATAAAGCATTCAGCATAATGTAGGGGCTATGATTAAAAAATTTAGCACATGGTGAAATTATTTTATGTTGAGTTAGCCATTTAGTCCCATACACTTGTAATAATTGTTCATCCGTTAACTTCTCTTTTATTTCAATAGTCCACTTTAAAGCTTCTAATCCTTTTTCTCTTGTCCAAAAATTAAGAGGAGCCATTTTAAATTCCCATTCTTTAAAACGACCTGGATATGCATCATTCAACATTGCATATGGGCTTCCTCGATAAATCATACAAACAGCACCATTTAATTTGTATTTTTTAATTAGTTTTTTATTCCATCCTTCTTTTAACATATTGTCATCCCAATTAAGGACTATCTCTACTAAGTATTTTATTACTCTTTTAATTAAATTTCTGTCTATATCTTC
>NZ_JBMOWC010000080.1:0-15154 GCF_049310765.1 Bacillus sp. PSXD-155
ATGATAAATAATTAGTCATTCTGTATATCAAAAGAACATTCTAAAAAAATCTTCTTTTATAATTAAAATCTTCTTTACTGTTTATCAAATTTATGTGGTTAAACTACTTAATCAAACGATACACTACAAGTCAAAAATATGTACTTATACGGAATGATTACATACATTTTCTCTTATCATTTCTCAAAGGACTATAAAGCAATAAAATAAATAAAATTAGCAATACGGTTGCTTGACAAGCAAAAAAAATATATTTATGCTTGCTACACGAAACAAACACATAAAATTTATATTGCTTAACCTGTTAGGTGAGGCTCCTATGCAAACACAGGCTATTGCCCAAAAATGTCGAAAGACGCCAATGGGTAGAACAGGAATTGTCGGATTAAGGCTCTTCTTAAGATAGCTAAGTAATGAATTTTCATTACTTTACGTTGTATAGTGCCAAAGCTCTACTAGGGGGAAAAAAGCCTTATTTAGTCATGCCATTTTGAATCCCTCTAGTTACATACTAGGGGGATTTTTGCGTAAAAAAACAGGGAGTAAGCGATAGAATCTTCCTAAACAAAAGTCATATTTAGTAATTGACGAGAACAAGATTCTATTCATAAGCAAATGTAATATTATGTTTTGTTTTAAATCAGGAGGATATTAAAATGAAAAAAATATTAAAACTCGATTATCTATTGCTCCTTCCTCTATTCATAACATGTACTTTAGGTATTATCATGATGTATAGTGCAAGCTCCATTGTCGCTGTCCAACATTACGGTTATAACAGTAGACACTTTGTTGATTCTCAATTAACAAAGCTACTTTTAGGAACAATAGGGTTAATAGTTTGTGCTTTACTCCCATATGAAATATGGAAAAAACGAATAGTCTCAATCTGTATTATGGTTGGGGGGATTTTTTTATTAATTATGGTTTTATGGAAAGGAAAAGTGGTAAATAATGCTCAATCATGGATCTTTGGGATACAGCCAGCTGAATTTCTTAAATTAGGAACAATACTTGTAACAGCCCGTTTTTTTGCATTACGACAAGAACAAGCTAAAAATAACTGGAGTGGTATCGGAAAACTTTTATTTTTTTTAGCTACAATTTTTTTTCTTATCTTTAAACAACCAAATTTAGGATCTGCACTTTTAATATTAGGTATAGGTTTTAGCATATTTCTTTGCTCAGGAATAAATATAAATCTACTAATCAAAAGAACTATCATCAGTTCTATTTTTTGGTTACCTATTTTATATTTCTTGATTCAATATAGTTTGTCAGAAGTTCAAAAGACACGTATTACTACGATTTTCAATCCCTTTCTTGATGCGCAAGGAAATGGATACCAGCTTGTAAATTCTTTTATTTCCATTGGCTCTGGAGGAATCACTGGTCGTGGATTTGGAAATAGCATACAAAAAACAGGTTATCTTCCGGAACCACATACTGATTTTATAATGGCAATAGTTTCTGAAGAACTAGGATTTATTGGTGTATTTATTCTATTGGTTGGAGTTTTGACTATAGTACTTCGCTCCTTAAAAATTGCACAATTATGTGTAGATCCATTCGGCAGTTTTATAGCAATTGGTATAGGATGTATGATTGGTATGCAATCTGTTGTAAATTTAGGTGGTATTACGGGACTATTTCCTCTTACAGGTACTCCATTTCCATTTGTAAGTTTTGGTGGAAGTTCTTTAATGGTCAATTTAATAGCAATGGGAATATTAATTAATGTTTCAATTTTCAATAAAATTAAGTTTGATAATCTCAATATATAATTTTTATATTTTTATTTAAAATTTTTTAAAGTTCGACCTCATTAATCAATCTATATTTAAAGAATTTCTAATTAATTTTTTACTGTATGAATATAAATATTTATGTTCATTTTAATACGAAAAAAGGCAAGCATAAACTTATGCTTGCCTTCCGTTCTCAAAATCAATTAAACCTAAAACAACGTGAGGTTACCCTAATCTAGATACTGTCTTCTAAGCCCTATTTTTTACTTTTCTAAAACAATTCCTGCTATTTTATTAGCATATTTTTTAGAGTCAAATTCATCATAGTTACTTAGTACCACAACAGACAAATATTCTTTTGGAAACCGCATGAAGTGTGAGCGATAACCTGCCCAGCTTCCTGAATGCTCCAAGTATCGACAGTTAAAACCTTCTGCAACTCTCAGCCCAAAAGCATAATCTTCGTTTTCAATAATCATCTCTCCAGCTAGAGAAAATTTCGGGCCTATTTCGCTCATTCTTTTAACAAGTTCTTTTCCACCAACGGTACCTGTAGTTAAATTTCCTCCCCATTTTACCAGGTCTTCAACATTTGTATGAACTGCTCCATCCCCTGTATGTTCCCAAGGGCTTTCATAGACCATATATGCTCCTTGTTCATTCTTTGAATACCCTCTAGCAATTGAAATAGTAGTTAGGTAGCAATCCACAATCGTTGTGTCTTTCATGTGTAAAGGATCAAAAATACGTTCCTTTGCAAACTGACGTAGGGACTTGCCAATTACCTTCTCTACCACTAGTGACAATAAAAAATATCCTGTATTGCTATACTCAAATTTTGTGCCAACTGGGAATCTTGCAATTTGATGATTTTTAAGGTGCTTTAGCGATTCTTCCACAGTTAATATATCAGTAAATTTAATATTTTCTGCTTGAGCCAATTCCATATAATCAACTAGTCCACCAGTGTGATGAATTAGATGTCTCAATGTTACAGGTTCAGCATATGCACCTATAGAAGGGACAAATTTTACAATTGAATCATCTAAGCTCAATTTCCTCTCTTGTTCTAAGAGTAATATAGAAAATGCTGTGAATTGTTTAGAAACTGAGGCTATATTAAAAACGGTTTTGGTAGTTATGGGTAGATTTTTCTCTATAGAAGCTAAGCCAACTGCACCTTTATACGTTACTCCGCTATCAAAACTAGCAATATATGCAAAGCCAGGAACTTTTGGTGAAAACTTTTTTAATAATTGTTTAATTAATGTATGCGTCTTTTCATTATATGTATTATTCACCTCAATCACATCTCCTTCTCTTTGAATGGTTAGAAATATATTATCCTGTTATCTTTTTCAATTACACATCTTACTTCAACTCAAAACAACATATTTTATATTTGACTACAATCAAGCACCGTCACACTGATTTCTTTAGTTTCTAAATTCTTCTCTTTATAGAGAGCTTTAATTTAGTGAGTATTATTATCCCCGAATTTACGAAATTCCCTCTTTCAATTCTAAAATTACTCATGGCAACTTAATAGATATTTTCTAAATTGGGTCAATAACATCTAAATCAAAGATGTTATTGACCCAAATACCTATTTTACTTTTAGATTTAGAACCGATGTACTAACAAATATGAAAACTATTTACCAGTCCTTTGTAAAGATAGGTTTCAATAAAGCATTCATCTACCTTAAACCTTGTTTCAAATTTAGTTATAGTCTACAAATTTTATAGTCTTCGTCTATAGTGTTTTACTTTTTCGATATGAGAATTCAAATAACCTTTTTAAACAACTTTGTTCACAAAAAAGCAGAGGCGTTCCAAATCTTTATTTTTCATTGTAGTTTCAAATGTGGGATTGGGTAGTGATGTCCTGCATCATCTGTAAGTTCCCCATTAACTTCAGCTAACTAGTTCAAGTGGAAGAGTCATGAAAGTAATCCTATATCTTTTGCCTTTTGTACTGCTTCTTCTCGATTTTTAACTCCTAGCTTCTCATAGAGATTGGAGGCGTAATTTCTTACCGTCCCGTTTGACAAGTAAAGTGTCGAAGCTATTGTTTTATAACGGCTTCCTTGTGATAATAGTTCCAAAATCTCTAATTCTCTTTTCGTCAAGCCATACTCTATCCCATCTGATCGTGATTCAAATAATCCTGTTTCTTTATTCTCTTCCCACATCCTATGGAACAAGTCATGAGTAATCATCGCGCCTCCTCGATAGACTAGACGAATTGATTCAGCTAGTTCACGCGAATCTATGGATTTCAATACATATCCATCCGCACCATTTCGTATGATTTCTTTTGCCCTTTCTGTATTCTGGAAGGTTGACAGAATGAGTAAACGAATGTCCGGCCATTTTTTCTTAATCATTTTAGTTGCATGAATCCCATCCAGATTTGGCATCTCTAAATCCATTAATACTACATCTGGTTTTAGTCTTCCGCACAATTCCAAAGCCTGTTCTCCATCTTCAGCCATTCCCACTACTTGTAAATCCTCCAGTCCACTCAAAATTGTATGAAGACTTTCTCGGATAAAAGAATGATCATCGACAATACACAGGCGAATTTGTTTATTAGAAAGTTGTACTTGTTTCGGTAAAACACATGAAATTAATGTCCCTTCCCCTTTTTTGGAATAAACAATGACTCTTCCTTGTGACTGACTTACACGCTCTTTCATTGCAGTTAATCCAAAGCCATCCTTCCACTCTTCTACCCCACAGCCATTATCCTGTACATCCAATCTTATCTGTTGTGGTTCAAAATGAAGTGACACAATGATTTCTGTGGAATGCCCATGGCGAACAGCATTTGTTAGTGATTCCTGCAAGCTCCGATATAGTGTCATTTTTGATTGTTTGGAGACCATATACTCTTCCCCTATTATTCGAGTACGTACATTTACTTTTGCATGTTTCTTAAATTCCTCTGTCAATTGTTGTAGTGTGGTAGCTAAGGGAAGCGACTCTTGTGATAAATCTAATTGGTGTAAATACAGTCTTACTTCTTCCATACTGTTACGGGCCAATTGTAATAATGAATCTAGCTGCTGCTCTCCTTCTTTAGACTTTAATTCCATACGCAATGTTTCCATCCCCATAATAATTGAAGTATAGGAATGTCCCATCGTATCGTGTAAGTCTTTTGAGAGCCTATCACGTTCCTCCAGTAATGTAATCCGCTCAACTTGGGATACGTACTGTTCCAATACATGTTTCTGGTTCCGAATAATTTCACTTTGACGGTAATTAATAGCCAGTAAACGAAAGAAAGAGCCCATAGCAAAAGCTAAACTGAGTTGTAGGATGATTACCCATAAATCTGTTACTTTGGAAAATATCGCAATAAGCAACGGGAACAAAATAATTGTAATAGGACCCGACCAGCGGTAAGATTTATGAACGCTATTTGCCGCAATCATAAAAGTTGGCATTAAAAAAGCAAGATACGCTAACGGAAATAATAAAGTTAAATAGAAACAAACTCCGCCAAATAATATTATTTCAGTAAATAAATAATAGCGATAACTGAACATTAAACAAATCCAAGGTACTGAAAATGAAACGACTTCCCAAAGGATTATGATCCAAAGTGGTACTGTTAAATGATCTTGTTGTTGGATAGTCGTTGATATTAATGATAGCCAAACAATAAAGCGTATACAAAGCAAGGCCCAATCATACCAAAACCATAGTTTTAAAGTCTTAAACAAATTATCACTCCTTTATAGCTTTAAACATGAAACGCGTGTACATTCCAATAATTCGAACTAAGTCGTTTCCAATAAGATTATGTATCCAGATGAGAATGAAACCAACAATCATGACAAAAATTGCTGTCTCCAATGAATTCACTGCAATGCCCAATAAGTATATATTAAAATATTGAAAAAGTAAGGGGGTAACGATACATACTAGTGGCATTACATACAGTAAAACAGCACATATAAGACTCATTATTCCGACAAAAAATTTTTGCATGAGCCAAAAAATAGCCCTCCAGTTGCTATTATTGAGGATTGTATCTATCGCTTTAATCCATTTATCTCCTTCCTCTTTTTTTCTTGGTTCGAATAAATCTATCGATATATCTGTATAAATCTTCGTTTGAATGCGCTCATACTGAACAAACGTGTGAGTTGTTTGCAGCACCCACGCCAACAAGGGAATACCCAAAAAGATAATCGTCATTACTAATGCAAATGTAATGCTGACTAGATAGAAACAAAAGTAAAAAAAGCCGGATACAAAGGTAAATAATAAGAAATAAAAATCTTGCAAAGTTTTTTGAGCTAATGCTTTCGTCATTAAAATTTCTCCTCCTCATTCATTGCTAATGTGTTAAAAACTACTACTTTAATCCTAAGTATTTTTCTGTCACATACGTTAGTGTCAAAATGTCACGGTTTGTATGACATAACTATCAATACAGCCTTATTTACTCAATTTTTGTTGTTCTTTATAAACATGACAGAAGTTCACTATCGACTATGACTCGCCGCTTGCTATACTCTGTTCATACGCTAATTCTTTATGTTAAAGATAAGATTGTGTTCCCGATCTTATCTTTTTTCTTTGCAAATTTTTTGGTACAAAAAAGGAATCCTTATAATAAGGATTCCTAAAAGAAACGACGTACCCTAATCAATTTCTTAATTTAGTTCATCACACGTATAAAGTAAACTTTAATCAGCCCTCACCAATCAGTTTTTTACGGGCAACCCACCCAGCCTAACTTCTTTGTTTTCGCTGCATTTTGAGGTTGAGCTCTTATTGTCCGTTAATGTGGGATAAATTCCTTAGTTCCTCATTTTATCTAATTAGGGAGAATTTTATTTTGTTAACTTAATGTTAATGTGCTTCTATCCCACATCGTCTCTAATTTGAAAACATTTATTTCATCTAATAATCCTTTAATAAAATAACCTAACTGACATTTCTAAACAACACTATTGACACTTAACACTATCATCAATACTACACTTCGTTGAGCCACATTATTACAAATTTACTGATGTAGTTGAGATGGACTCACTTTTTGAATTTGAACAAGTATATCAAACGCTTTACCTAATGATATATCAACAGTTTTTGGTATATCAGGCCCTTCGGTAGTTATTCCAGCGAAAATTGGATGTTGTTCGTTTAACCAAGTTTTTGTCACGCCGTTTGCCTTACGTAAATCAATAAAAAATTGATCTTTTTTAACTTGTCCAAAGATGTAGTTATAACTGCTTGAATCATCCGATTTTAATGTTCCATAGGGGCCGAATTCACCATCGCTATTCTTGACATTATATTGTCCTTCATAAACTGACGTTCCAATAGATACGTACCGTTTTCCATAATATTCTGCTAAATGCTGCCCAGCTACTTTAGGATATATAAAAGGAAGCATATTTGTTTTCGAAACGTGTCCATTATGTCCCCATACAATCGTTTTTCCTAAATGTTCTTCAGTCCACTTCGCATTTTCATACATTGCAATATCATGTTTCAAATAAAAATCCGATGGTTTATCAGGAGGTGTCGCTAACATTGTAGTAAACTGTTCAATAATACGAGCATTTTGCTTTATCCATGCAAACTCTTTAGATTTTCCATTTAAATAGCTTTTATTTTCCTCTAATAAAGCACTAATTTGTTTAGCATCTAAAACATACTTTTCTTTTTCTTCTTTCGTAAGGCTTTCAAAAGTATTCATATCCTTTGTTACAGGAATAAGACCTTTTATCTTCTCTTCTACTCTAGGCAACAGTTTTGAATTGTTCGCTTTAATATATTCTATTATATTATTATAAACATTCTCGTTTACTGATTGAATGTCCATCCCGATGATACGTACTTTCGATTTATGTTTTGGATTAGCATTATATTGCCGAATCCAATCAAGTAAAGCTAGCATTTCTTTCGTCTTAAATGTAGGTGATAGATGTTGGCTTGGGTTTCCCTTACCAGTAAGAACATATCGATCAAGTTCCAAGGCCCTATCCCATCCCTCTTCTAAAACTAGATTGGTAAAGCCCTTTTCAGATACTAAATAATTAACAATACGGTGTTTCATCGTAAAAACTTCATGAGCCCCATGCGTAGATTCACCTAAACCTACAATTGAAGCTGAACCTACCATATCCTTAAGTGGTTTCAAATCATTAAGAGATGCAGTTGGATTAGTTGTTTTTAAAGGCTTTGCATGTGCTTCTAACCATTTCGCTATTTGATTTGTATTGTAGGGAGCTGTAACAGAAACCTCTGTTTTCGAATCTGCATAAGTATTTCCTACAAAATGAGTCATTGTTATAGCAGAAGCAACAATTGCAATAATCATTTTCTTTTTCATAAAACCCTCCTGAAATACTTACTTATTATTTTTTTGACATGCTCTAAGGATCCCAGTTTAAACTATTACCCCCCCTATTACTGTTAAGATACATTTATTCTAATTCCTAAAACTCACTTTTTATCTGGTTTTCCTTTTTACCTACTTGCTAAATTCAGCAAGTAAAATACTTTTAAATGGATCAGGACTATCAGCTTTAAAACTGTTCAAATTGACGGCCAATGTATGCTTACCTCCAAGTGTGCCACCAGCAAAAGTGGTAAACCCTGGAACGACCCCCCTGTGTCCCCATACCGAGTCACCGTTCGGAAGCTTAGTTTCATAGATTCCAAGACCATATCCGGTTCCCTCTCTATTTGTAGGAACTGTAGTAAGCATTTGTTTTAATTGCTGTTCCTTCAGTAATTTGCCACCTAGTAAGTAAGAGAAGAATTTGTTTAAGTCATCAGCAGTAGAAATGATATCTCCATCCGAGCTACCTGGGTTAATATAAGTAACGTCTTTTAGCTCACTTGCTCCGTCTAGTTGGAAATAGCCACGGGCATGCTTGGTGCCTGGAATCACGCTTGAATTGCCAGGTAGGAATGTATTTGACAAATCAAGCGGTTCAATAATCCGATTTTCAACCTCTTCGGCATAACTGTTGCCAGTTACTTTTTCAATAAGAATCCCCAGTAATACGTATCCTGTATTTGAATAAGACCAACCCTTTCCTGGGGCAAAGTCTGGGGGAAGTGAAATCCCCATTTTGATGAATTCTTCAGCCGTATACGATTTTTTTGTATCCGTAATATCAAAGTCTTTTGAATTTGTATAGTCAGCAATACCACTTGTATGATTCAATATTTGCCGGATCGTAATCTGGTTACCATCATATCCGTTTCCTTGAATAACACCAGGCAACCATTTTTCAATGGAGTCGTCTAGATTCAAACGGTTCTCTCCAGATAATTGAAGTAGAACTGTTGCAATGAACGTCTTCGTTACACTACCAATGCGAAAGCGAAAATCTGTTTTCATTGGTTTCTTGGTGCTCAGGTCCGCTAACCCAGCGGCATAACTCCATGTTTTTCCACCCTCAGAAGTTTTAGCAAGTATTCCAGGATATCCAAGTTGCAATGTATCCCGCATTGCCTCTTTGACGGAATTACGTTCTCTTTGAGTGCTTGTTTGTAGCGAACTAGATACATTTTGCGTAGGTTCTGCTTTTACAATTGATGTTGGTGTTATGTATAACAGGGAACTTCCAGCTATTAAAAGTGCTAGACTTGCACATGTAATTTTACTGCTTGTTTTCATAAAGCATTCCTCTCCTCTATTTAAATTGTATTGATGGTTGATAGCTATGTCATATGCTAACCACACAGCTATCAACTCTCCCAATGATAAAAGTCAACACTGAATTTGCAATCATCTATGCACCAATTATTTCTACAAACAACTTTCTGACCTAATAAATGATTAATTCCTCTTTTTCAGATGTATGTTAACCTCTGTAATTTCTTCTTTTCTTCCATAGAGTTTTGTTAATGAATTTGTTTTTATATAAATGTATAGTATCTATTCCCCCTCTCGTTCTTCTCTACATTTTGATCATACACAATGAAAATCTCTTTTCTCTTACTCCTTTCTTACAAATTCCTTACGCTCAAAACCACTTCTATAATTCGGTGGTTTTTATTTTAAGAAAAACTCAGTTCTATTAACTTGATAGGCTAGGGTACTGCCACATGTCCATCAAATTAGGAACCTGCTTTACCCCAAATGTAAAAAAACGTTATCCTTTCCTATGATTCTAGAGAAAGAATAACGTTTTTCATGTTACGGAGGATTTTGTTTTATTAGCTTAACAGCATTTACTACCTTAATTTTAAAAAAACTTTAAAATTAAGGTATTTTTTGAACCAGAAAAGGATATTTTCAACTATAAAAACTATGACAAAATTTATCTATTTTTCCTTTTTGCCTACTTGCTAAATTCAGCAAGTAAAATATTTTTAAAAGGATTAGAATGACTAGTTTTATGGCCATTCAAATTGATGGCCAATGTATGCTTGCCTCCAAGTGTGCCTCCAGCAAAAGTAGAAAACCCTGGAGAGGCACCTGCGTGTCCCCATATCGAGACACCGTTTGGAAGTTTAGTTTCATAGATTCCAAGACCATATCCATCGATTACTTCTGTTCCTGTAGGAACTGTAGTAAGCATTTGTTTTAGTTGCTGTTCCTTCAGTAATTTGCCACTGAGTAAGTAAGAGAAGAATTTGTTTAAATCGTCAGCAGTAGAAATCATATCTCCATCCGAGCTACCTGGGTATGAATAAGTAACGTCTTTTAGCTCACTTTCTCCGTCATATCTTTCATATCCACGGGCATGATTGGTACCTGGAATAACAGTTGAATTACCAGGTAGGAATGTATTCGACAATTCGAGCGGTTCAACAATCCGATTTTCAACCTCTTCCGCATAGCTGTTTCCAGTTACTTTTTCAATAAGCATACCTAGTATTACGTATCCTGTGTTTGAATAAGACCAGCCCTTACCTGGAGCAAAGTCTGGTGGAAGAGAAATTCCCATCTTTACTAATTCTTCAGCCGTATACAATTTTTTTGTATCCATAATATCATAGTCTTTTGACTTTAAGTATTCAGCAATCCCACTTGTATGATTCAATATCTGCCGAATCGTAATCTGGTTACCATCATATCCGTTTCCTTGAACGACGCCAGGTAACCATTTTTCGATGGAGTCATCTAGATTCAAGCGGTTCTCTCCAGCCAATTGAAGTAGCACTGTCGCAATGAATGTCTTCGTAACACTGCCAATACGAAAGCGATAATCTGCTTTCATTGGTTTTTTGGTTCTCAAATCCGCTACCCCAGCAGCATAACTCCACGTTTTTCTATCCTTTGAAATTTTGGCGAGTATCCCTGGGTATCCAAGTTGTAGCGTATCCCGCATTGCTTTCTTGACGGAAGTACGATCTCTTTGAGTATTTGTTTGTAACGAATTAGATACATTTTGATTGGGCTCTGCTTTTACAATTGAGCTTGGTGTTGTATATAACAAAGAACTTCCAGCCATTAAAAGGGTCAGACTTGCACTCGTAATTTGCCTACTTGTTTTCATAAGATTCTCCCTCTTCTCTATTCATATTGTGTAGATGGTTATTAGCTGTTTCATACTAAGCACACAGCTATCACCTCTATTAAAAGTTCAATATTACATTTGTAATTATCTTGCTAATTATTTTTTCACAAATGCAATTGTATTCTAACAAACGATAAATCCCTCTTTTTCCGCATGTATGTTAACCCTAGAAGAACCACTCTTATTACTGGTTTGTTTTTCATAAATAAATCATGCCTATTTCCCCTTTCACGCCTCATTATATTTTTTAACATACACAATGTAGGTCTCCCCTCCCCATTTATTGTTAATGCGTTAAAAACTGCTCCTTGATTCTAAATGTTTTTCTGTCACACACGGTAGTGTCAAAATGTCATGACTTTTATGACATAACTATTAATACAGCCTTATCCACTCAATTTTGTTCTCCTTTATAAATATGACAAAAACTCACTACCTACTATGACTGGCCTCTTGCTACACTCTGTTCATACGCTAACGGGTGCTAACTCGTTTCGCTAACAAAAAAACAAATCAATTAAAGGAGCTTACAAAAATGAAACAAGCAATTAACAAACTGGGGATCGTTGCAGTTCTTCTTTCTTCTTCAACCATGATTTCTGCGTGTTCCCAACAATTATTAGAAGCTGAAAAATCAAAACCATTAACATCCTCAACTAATATTCAAATGATGGAAGGACCTACTAATAAAAAAGAAATAGAATCTTTTGCAGACCCGTTATTTGAAGAAAAAATGAAGAAGTATAATGTGAACGGTTCTAGTTTTGTCGTCGTTCATGATGGAAAGGTCGTTGTCAATAAAGGATATGGATATGCCAATAAAGAAAAGAAAATCCCTGTCACTAAGGACACGGTCTTTCAAATCGCTTCAGTCTCAAAAACCTTTACTGCTTTGGCTGTGATGCAGCAAGTCGATAAAGGAAAGCTTAAACTAGATCAAGATGTACAAAAATACCTTGGTGGATTACAAATTCCTAATCAAACAGGGAAACCTCTCACCCTGTTTGATATGCTTACTTATACTAGCGGGGTAGATTTTCCGGATCTCACAAATATAACTGGACCCGAATACGTTCATAATAGTATACCAATGAAAGAATTTTTCTCTAAGCATATGCCAACGGTGATACGGCCACCAGGGGAAGCTTATACGTATGACAACGTCTCATTTGCGCTCGCAGGGTTTGCAGTAGAAAATGCTACTAACACCCCTTTCTCGAAATATATGGAAAAAAATATTTTCAAACCATTAGATATGGAATCTACGAGTATGAGTTTTACGCCTGACCTTCTCAAAAGAATGGCTACACATTATGGTCCCACAGGTGATCCGATTCCAACAAGTGGGAGCGGTTTAAGGGATACACCACAAGGAGGCATTTTATCTACTGCGGAAGACATGTCAAAATACATGATTATGCAACTACAGAAAGGAACGTTTAAAGACAAAGAAATTGTAAGTAAAAAAGGCATAGATATGATGCATGCCTATCAAGTTTTTGATGATAAGACAGTCCCTGTTGCGACAATTGGATTTGAAACGCCTTTTAATAAATTTGCTAACGGTCAACATGTTGTAATGAAAGGTGGAAGTATGCCTGGGCATCAATCACTGCTGATTTTAGTGCCTGAACAAAAAACAGCATTCTTCATGTCTTACAATAATGATTCAATGATGAGTATAGACATATATGAAGCTCTCATGGATCACTATTTCCCCGCTAAGAAGAATGAAGTAAAAACAAGTTATCTCCCGTTAGAGGAAAAAGAGGCTCATAAATACTTGGGTTTATTCCAGAATACGCGTTTCGCTGCCATTCGCACTCATTTTACTTATGAAAATGGGAATTTGATCATGGAGGGTGGAACAACGGGAAAACAAGTTCTCAAAATGATTCATCCATTGTTATTTGAGGATTCAGAAGGCAATAAAGTCGCTTTCAAAAAGAATTCAGCAGGAGAAATCACATATTTTCACTACACCTCTCCTAAAAGCCTTGATTTTGTAGCAGATGCTCAGAAAATTAACAACAAATCACCGTTTGATGACGTGCCAGCAAAGAGTAAATATAGAAGTCACATTGATAACCTTCATGCTCTAAACATTATGGGTGCTAAAACAGATAATCTATTTAATCCGATGGACACCATGACACAAGGAGAATTTGCGGATATGCTGTTACTTGCTCACGGATGGAATGGTTTTCCAGACGAATCCAAGGAGGCAAGGGAAAAAATGATGAATGGAATTCCAGAGTATATTCGTGCTACTCCGATTACCCGACAGGTCGCAGCAACCATGATTCAAAACGTTAAGCAAATTCAAGACTTGAAACCGATTCAATCTGATAAAGCTATTAAAGTTAAATTACTTGATGCCGCAGACGACTGGGCAGTCCAATCGATTCAGGCACTTGCCTCCCAAGGAATTCTAGACCCTGATACTTCCATCAATGCTGATGGGTCCTTTATGTTCCGTCCGAAAGATCTGTTACTGCGTCAAGAAGCAAGTGCCTTGCTGGATTTATCTTTTGGTCATTATGCACTGCCTATCAAACGGTAGTAGATATTTTATCCTGGATTGAATCATAAAAAAATTGGATGCTAGTATCTTATCAATATAAAGCTAAAATAAAACAAGAAATTTTTAACTTTATAAAATTTGTATGAAAACGCAAACGATTTGAAGTATAACTCTATATTTGAAATTTTCGCCTTAAAAAAAGGAGCCTATTAGGAAATTTAATAGGTTCCTTCCTTTAATTTAATAGGCGTTATACACTGTAAATATGTTGAGTTAAATCTTTAACCTCCTCTAAAATAATTTTCTTAAAAGATAGAATTCTTACATGCTTGTAAGGTAAATGTAAGACAATTCAATATGAGGACTATAATGCTTTAGATTAAATTATATATAGCCAATAAAAGAATAGGAGATAACAACTATGAGTATATTAACAGTCCGTAACTTAAGTAAAATTTATAATACAGGAAAAGTATCTTATAAAGCTCTTTCCAATATTGATTTGACAATACAAAAAGGAGAATTTGTAGGAATTATGGGAGCATCCGGCAGTGGCAAATCAACTTTACTGAATATGATTTCTACTATTGATGCACCAACATCAGGAGAAGTATTTATTAACGAAAAAAATCCCCATTGTTTTGAAGTGAACCCCGAAAACGGGACACCTATCAAAACACCTAAACCACTTGTTCCCTAAATTCTTTAGGGGATAGGTGGTTTAATTTTTCTTGAATTCGCACACAATTGTAGTAATGAATGTATTCTAGCACAATCTTTCGCACAGTTGTGTTGGATACTTTTGTTATCTCTTGTGAATAGAAAGCTTCACTTTTTAAATGACTAAAGAAGCTTTCCATGACGGCA
Source organism: Bacillus sp. PSXD-155 (assembly GCF_049310765.1). Classification (NCBI taxonomy): domain Bacteria; kingdom Bacillati; phylum Bacillota; class Bacilli; order Caryophanales; family Bacillaceae; genus Bacillus; species Bacillus sp. PSXD-155. The sequence goes on from NZ_JBMOWC010000080.1 coordinate 14,648, forward strand.
TTATCATGGCAATTTCCTCTCCGGGACATGCTGGTGATAATGCCGTTTTCTTTGGCATATGCTTGAAATTCCTTCGCTGTATAAATACTTCCTTGATCTGAGTGAAGAAGGACATCTTTTACTTTTCGCCCTCTCATTGCTTGTTTTAATGTCTTCATTGCTAATGGCAGTGCTTGGGACTCGCTGATGACATAACTAATAATTTCACGATTAAAGGCATCCATAATCGTTGATAAATACAAGGTACGCTCTCCAAATAATAGATATGTCACATCCGTAAACCACTTTTCATTTGGTGCGGATGCATCGAATTGGCGTTCCAATCGATGAGGCGCTACTACTGGCTCCGCACCACTGATATATTTCTTTTTCTTTCGACGAACTTTTGAGAGAATCTGATTTTGTCTCATGATTCGTAATACTTTTTTATGATTCACACACAGTCCCATTTTCCGAAGAGTTGCGGTCACTCTTCGATATCCATATCGTAATTTATGCCGAAGACAA
>NZ_JBMOWC010000081.1:0-14284 GCF_049310765.1 Bacillus sp. PSXD-155
CACATCCATCAACTTAAGAAAATAGACTATTCTTAAACTTAAAAGCACGTTACTATTCTCTTATGTTAATGAGAAAGGGTGACGTGCTTTTTATGAATATGCATCAAAAACAAGAGCTGTCTTTATTTGCCGAAGAGTTATATCGATATATGTCTCCCGCTACACTTAATCAATTAGCTATAGAAGCAGGTGGAATGAAACGAAAACGTAAGTGCCATGGGCACCATTTTTTATCTTTGTGTGTATGGTTAAATCAACAAATCGCTACAACCTCTCTTACTCAACTTTGTAGTCAATTAGAAACTTCAACAGGAATTTTATTAAGTCCTGAGGGACTGAATCGACGATTTAACTCGGCTTCTGTAGCCTTCTTTCGAACTGTATTTACTACACTTCTACAAGCTAAAATTGGAGGATCATCTACAATTTCTCATTCTCTTTCTGCTTACTTTGAGCGGATTCGCATCCTTGATTCTACAACCTTTCAAGTTCCAGATCGATTCGCAGCTACTTATCCTGGTGCCGGAGGCTGTAGTCATACAGCTGGTGTAAAAATTCAATTAGAGTATGACTTGTTGAGTGGAGAGTTTTCTGATGTGAAAATTGAACCAGGAAAACGAAGTGATCAGGCATATGGGGCGACTCGAATGGACATGACACAAAAGAATGAACTATATATTCGTGACTTAGGGTATTTTCGTTTACAAGACTTTAAATCAATCCAAGATAAGGAAGGGTATTATTTATCGCGTCTTAAATTACCAACTAAAATATATAGAAAAGAATTCGAAACAGTGGTATTTAAAACAAAACCTGCTCAATTGAGACCGGTATATATACAAATTCATTTGGAAGACATCATGAACCAATTACAACCTGGCCAAGTTTATGAATTACAAGATGTATATGTAGGGAGCAAAGACAAACTACCCACTCGCATTGTGGTTTATAGATGTACAGAGGCGCAAAAACAGAAACGTCTACATGATCGAGCTATTCGTGAAAAGAAAAAAGGGATTACATATACAGATCGTACGAAACTTTTACAAGGAATTACGGTATATATGACAAACATTCCTACGGAATGGGTACCGAAAGAGAAAATCTATGATTTATATTCACTGCGTTGGCAAATTGAGCTGTTATTTAAAATATGGAAATCTTGGTTTCGAATTCATCGTTGTAAATCTATTAAACAAGAGCGATTAGAATGCCACCTTTATGGACAACTCATTAGTATTCTATTATGTTCTTCTACTATGTTTAAAATGAGAGAACTCCTATTACGTAAGAAACAGAAAGAACTAAGTGAATATAAAGCGATGTACATAATTAAAGATTATTTCTTACTTTTTCATCAAGCACTACATAAAAACACCCAAGAATTATCAAAGATTCTCCTTCGTCTGTTTAACCTCCTACAGCGAAACGGACGAAAATCTCACAGATATGAGAAAAAAACAGTCTTTGATATTTTAGGTGTTGTGTATGAGTATACCACTTCTGCCCATCAGGTAGCATAGCGAAAAATTTGAAACCCGTCAGGGTTTATTTGACGTGCCTACTTTTATAACATCTATAAAAGATAATAAAAAACTACGTGGAAAGACCGCATTTTGTATAAAAATATACGTTAAGTTGATGGATGTGGGGTAGCACCACATGTCCATCAACCTAAGATTTTGAATTATCCCTAAAACGAAAATTTCATTCTTTCATAGTTGTCCATAGAAGTTCAGTTCGTTTTTTTCGTTTATGGGAAGAATTTATTTCTTAACTTGATAGCGCTGTGACGATTCCCCTAAGAGACCTAAAAAAACTATGTAAAGAAGGTTTTCCAAAAAGCATAGCGCTACTCTTTTTGGAAAACCCCTAATGATAAATTCGTGTTATTATTCTTGATATTGCTGTTGAACCGCCTCTGGTAGTTCCTCAAAGATTATTCTTTTAAAAATGTTAATAATGCTTCATTAAATTCTTTTGCATGAGTTGCGTTTAATCCATGAGAACACCCTGTATTAGAGCAAGTTTACTATCAGGAATGGAATCATATGTGCGTTTCCACTTAACTCAAAAGGTACAGTTGCATCAGAGTCACCGTGAATTATAAGATTTAATATCAAATGTAAAAGTTACCAACATATACATATAAACCAGTATTATAGTTTGATACTAATTTATTTGATTCTTTTATTTATGTGCTTGTTAATTTAGCATAGATGATAAAAAATAAGGTTAATTGTCCTATTATCACAATATTCGGCACTACTATAATTAAATTAATAACAAAAAAGACTGCTAAAATTCCTAAAAACAAGCATAAATGATAAATGTTCACGCGTTGTTGTTCAAACCTGTATTGATGAAAAACAATTGTAGTTGACAGGAAATAGAGCAATACAGAACCAAAAACAAAATATAAGATAAAAGAATAATAGACCTCATGTAAAAATAATAATCTAATGGATGCTGCAACCATACTCAAAGACATTAAAATAAATAAATGACCGTAAATAATAATTTGACCAGAAGTTTGTCTAGACTTGTCGAGTTTCTTCTCCATGTTATCGAAATATTGCCACCACATCGAAATAATGAGGATAAATGAAATGATCGCAAAGTTTATTGAATCCCAATTTCCTTGTTTAGGTTGAATGACCACAAGAGTGCTTACAAGAGCTTCCCCAAAGAGAATAATGGAAAATAGACCAAATCTCTCTAACAAGTGGGCTGTATTTGTAGGAACCTTTTCTAAACACTTCCTTCCAAGCAGTGGGACAATAATATCGATAAGAATCCCAAAATATAACACAGCATATCGAATCCAAGAGTCAAAAAAGACGGATAATAATGAAATAACGATTCCAATCCAAAAATATCTTCCTAAAAAGAGTGCTGCTTTTTTTCGAGCCCCCTCTTCTATACGCTGGACAACAAGATATTGAATTGCAGTCACGACCCTTAAGCCAATATAGCCAATTAAAAAAGAAAGATAATAAGGATCAAAATCAGCTGATAAGCTTGATGTCATTATTAGGACAAAAAACATTTGCAGGATCAAAAAAATTCTTTGATGAAATAAATCTTTTCCAAACCGGTTAACAAACATGGTTTGACCTACCCAAGCCCACCAGATTGGAATAAAAATTAAGACAAATTTTACTAAATACTCTGCATGGATTTGACCATCTTCAACATGAAGTAAAACATGAGTCGCAGCCGTCACTGCCGCCACAAATAACAAATCATAAAAGAGTTCTAACCACGTCACTTTCTTTTCTTCCATTTCTGCACTCCCTCCTTATAGCTAATAGTATGCTAAAAATATATAGTAATTGGACGAGAAAATAATATAGACATAAACCATTTCTCCTCATTATTGTATTCAACATAATCCCCCTGGAACGTCAGTGTTACATTTTATATAGTTGACTACCCTTAAAATTTTAATATTAAAATACAATACTTTTAGGCCATTTAGTTTTTCTCCTATTTTATCCGCTACGATTTTATCTCCACCATATAGGGGGCACGCCACATCACCATCAAGCTAAGGGTATCATGACGGTATATACGAGTGTATTTTTTGGGAATTTCTACGACTACACTAAAAATATGCATAACAAATAAACCTACCAAAAGGTGTTTTGAAAAATATTATGCGACTGTGAAACTCTTTAACAACGTACACTTATACATAACGCCGAGGATATCAAAGACTGTTTTCTTTTCGTAACGATGAGATTTCCATCCGTTTTTCTCTAAAAGGTTGAACAGACGTAGGAAAATCTTTGATAATTCTTGGGTCCCCCTTTGTAATCCTTGGTAAAACAATACATAATAATTCTTTATCATATAAATGGATTTGTATTCACTTAACTCTTTCTTTTTCTTATCCAAGAGTAACTGACGCATTTTAAACATAGTAGATGTACAGAGTAAAATGCTAATAAGTTGCCCATATAAATGGCATTCTAAGCGTTCCTTCTTAATTTCTTTGCACTTGTGAATTTGAAAGAAAGATTTCCATGTTTTGAACAAAATTTCAATTTGCCAGCGTAATGAATATAACTCATGGATATGTTTCGTTGGAACATTTTCTGCAGAAAGATTTGTAATATACACGTTGATTCCACTCAACCGTTTACTTCGTTCTTTGTAGATAATACCTTTCTTTTTTTCTTTTTTAGCTTGTTCCTTCATTCTTCTCTCTGTTTGTTCCTTTGTTAATCGATGAATAATAACACGAGCTGGTAATTTTTGATACTGTCCAATGTATGCTTCTGAAATTTCCATTGTTTGACCATGGGATAATTGATTCATGAGCTCTTCCATATCTAATTGAATATAGAGTGTTCCTTTCTTGACGGTCCCGTTCCGAAAATACTCTGGTTCATCATTCTTACGATAGATTCGAGAATTTAATTTCAAACGTGATACATAGTAAGCTCCTTTATCATGGATCTTCCGTAAGTCATGTAAGTCAAAATAGCCTAAATCTCTTATATACAAGTCTTTTGGTTGAATGTTTTTAATGCTTGTTGAACCAAAGGTTTTATCATTTTCTCTTCCTTCTCCTACATAAACGTACAGGAATTTCCCACTCAATAAGTCATACTCCAATTGAATTTTGACCCCTTCCGTATGACTACTTCCACCTGAACCTTGATAATGTGAAGAAAACCTATCTGGAAGCTGAAATGTTGTAGAATCTAGAATTGGAATGCGCTTAAATATCGTGGTATATTGATGAATTATTTCTTGTGTTGAATGAATTCTTTGGGTTAGAAGGTTAGCTAGAACTTGTTCAAGAAACTTTACTGCGGAAGCATTAAATCGTTGATTAAGTCCTTCAGGACTGATAAGAACACCTGTAGATACTTCTAAACAGCTACATAATTGTGTGAGTGATGTACTTGCGACTTGTTGACTAAGCCATACGCATAAAGCAACTAACTCCTGTGCTTGATATTTACTCTTTCGCTGAACAAATCCTTTTTCTTTGGCTAGGAGTTCTAGATTATGAGGTGACATATGTCGTTGTAATTCTTCAGCAATCGGCTGAAGTTCGTCAAGAATCGAAAGATTCATAAAGAAACGCCATCCTTTCCTATAATTCTACAGAAATCACTTCATTGTTGCAGTATAGGTAGTGTAAAATCTTAGCTTAATATCAATCTAACGTGATCCAAAATGGCGGACAACCTACATCAGATAAAATACCAAAATATACCTTTAAAATGATATAATAAAATATAGAATACTATACATAAAACTACAGGAGGCTATTAATGGATAAAATTTTTGAACATATGAAAACCAGGTTTATTTTAATGTGGGCTATTATCTCTTTTGCAATAATGATGTTTATTTTGCCTTTATTATTCACAGAAATTCCTAAAGATGTAAAGTTGAATATTGCTCTTATTATTTCAATTTATGCTATTCCTATGTTTTGGATTGGTTTTAAATTTAAAAGATATAATATCTCGTTTAAAACTTACTTGTCAAAACCATCTTCCTTTTCTTTCAGAAAAATTTTTGCATCAGCAATTATGACTATGATTTTCGGGTTAGGTATGTTATTGCTAATCGTAATGGTATTCTCATTAATACCAAAGAGCACTTCGCTAGAGGATACAAACGAAATAATTAAAACACAAAGCATGTGGTTTGTTTTAATGAAAGCTATAACTCTTTCTTTCATTGCTCCTATCTGTGAAGAAATTTTGTTCAGAGGCTTTATTCTTAGTCGTTTTACATATAAATTTGGAATAAAAAAAGCAGTTATATTCTCTTCCATCTGCTTCGGTGTTTTGCATCTAAACAATGTATTTGGAACCACAATATTCGGGATTATTTCTTGTTTGATGTACTTAAAAACTAAAAGTTTATTCCCTTCTATAATAGCTCACATGGTTAATAATATAATTGTAGCTTCAAGAGATATCTTTTCTGCTTTAAAATCTACAACTACAAGCACATCTTCAGCACAACCTGAATTAACTATCATTCTTTTAATGTCTGTTGTGCTAATAACAATTGGATTAATGTGGATTATTCCTTTTATTAGAAGACATTCTGAACTATTAAGATATGATAGTTTACCGCCTTTAAAGTACACCACAACCTAATTAAATTTGTTATGGTGTATAAAAATAGTAATAGAAGTTTTGAGTAGTAAACGTAATCACTTGTAATACAGAAAAGGATAGATAAGGCTAAAATCCCTTTATCTATCCTTTTCTCTCATATATTATGTGAAGGATTTTTTTGTTTTGGGGTTAATTTGTTTTCTTAGGTTGATGGGGATGTGGCGGTACACCAATTATGAAAAAATAAGTTTTCCGTAAACCAAAAGAACCATAAGCTTGTCGTAACATTTTGACAAAATTATGGTTCTTATTGTATTCATATTTGCGAGCCCTCTGCTCTCTTTCTGTAGTGTATTGAGCTGGAGAGATAAGGACTTTCGATAGTGCTTTAGCCCCATTATCCCTTTTTCATTAGCTGTGTATGATGCACTCTACAATATCATCTAAGTACAATGGAGTATTAAAGCCAAATGCGTCAGTAACAATTAACATCTTATTTATTGCATCTAATTTATGAATACTAACAATCATATATAATATATTTCCATCTTTAAAGTGCCACATCTCTACATCTTCTTTTGTCTGTATTGCTCGGCTCAATACTAGATTTATCTCTTCACTTTTTTGTAAATCTAGTATTGGTTTTGAAACTTTAGTTTGATCTTGAATTAATTTATGCAGCTCGGCAAACTGTTGTGGCATACTGCAAAATGGATTCCACTTTTCAATTCCACGCCCTCGAGGAATACGTATTTCTCTCATGCTTTATGGCCTCCTATAAGGGTATTTCTGTATCTAACCGTCGAATGCGATGTATAAGAGACAGCCCGCAAAATGCTATTTTTACCGAAACGAGTTCGAATTTCATCTAGAGCCCTTGTTAATTTAATTTGTTGCTCTCTTTTCTTTATATCATCAAATATTGAAATTTGTTCCACACCTTCATTTACTAAGTTAGTCAGAGAAATACTGATACTTCTAATCGGTTCGCCAGTATGCAACTCCATTAAATATTTTAAGCATATATGATAGATATCCATTGTCATACAAGTTGGCCGCTCAAATGTTACGCTTTTTCTAAAGCCGCCACCATATGAACGACTGTAACCTATGGAGAATTGGACGGTTCGAGCTAGTTTATGTTTCATCCTCATACGGTAGCAAACCTCTTCTATCTGTTCTAGCAGAATTACTGGTATCTCTTCAATTTTATAATCCCGCATTAGGATTTGACTTTTTCCAATGGAAGTAGATTTGGGTTTGTATGTATCCGTAATCCGGCTAAAGTCAATTCCATGGCTATGGAGATGTAAATCGGTTCCTATCACCCCGAATTCCTTCTGTAAATACTTTAAAGGGTAATGAGCTAAGTCGCCTATTGTATGTATCCCTTTCCTATTTAACTTAGCCTCTGTTTTTGCTGATATTCCCCAAAACTTACTTAATGGGCGTATTGACCAAATTTTTGTAGGTACATCATTATAATCCCATTCTGCAATTAGGTCTGGACTATTTTTAGCACTTATATCAAGTGCTACCTTCGCCATGATCATGTTTTTCCCAATTCCAACTGCCGCTGAAATACCTCTTGTTTTTCTATATATTTCGTGCTGTAGTTTTACCGCAAATTCTCTGGGATTATCAGCAAAAAGAGAAAATACGTTGTCAATCTGTATAAAGCACTCATCAATGCTGTACTGGAAATAATATTCAGGGGGAACGTACCGCAATATAATCTTTGCTATGTAGTTAGAGCAGCGTATGTATGTGTCCATTTGTGGATCTACAACTATTACACCTGGTATATTTTCTAGTTCATATCGACGACTGCCCTGCTTTATACCTAAATTTTTAAGTGGTTTTGTGGCAGCTAACACAACAGAACCTGGTCTTGTAGTATCGCTAACTACCGCTAATTTTGTTTGTAGTGGATCATAACCTAGTTTGACGCAAGAAACAGATGCAAAAAACGAAACAAGATCTAGGCAAAATATAGTATTATTTGGGCAAAGTGAATAGTCATACACTATTTTAGTCTCCTTTACAGAACATATGTTCTTATTATATTCCTACTCAACATAAATATTCAACTCATTTTACGAAAATATGCTTGTTTCTTATTGGAAAATTATTTAATTCTTTTGGTGTGAAGTTTTTTAAATTGACAAGGTATCCAGCTAATCTTTTATCGTCATTTTATAAAATTTGTTTCTAGTTTTAAAATTAGGATTTTATATAAACTTACAGAAAAAGTACAGATTAGAAAAACAAAATCAAAAATGGAATTTTTTTGGAAGAAAAGAAGGTTTAGATGAAGTTTAATAGAATAATTAATATATACATGTATAAAAAAATTAAAAAGGAGTGTTAATGTATGTCGATTTTAAAGAAAAGAGGTTTTTCAGTAACAAAGAAAATATTTTCTTTGTTACTCGTTTTGTGCTTTGTTACGTCTTTTACAACTAGTGCTTTTGCTGAAGAAAGGTTGCCAAGTTCTCACCCTTCTAAACAAGAACTCGTTCAGGCAGCAAATGAATTAGAATATATTTTCACGGATATTATTGTCGAAGATAAAGCTACTGGGGAATATAACGTTAATGAACAAGAATTAGATAAATCAAAATACAGCGAAGAGCAAAAGGAGGGCATTGTTTATTTTACTGAATATTTAAATGAAAATGATTCGGTAGCTTATGCTTCAAGCGCTTTTAAAAGATGTATGTCTGAGGCAATTGGAATAACTGGTAGCGAGCTTAATAAATTCATGAAATATGTTGATGCGAAGGATTGGAGTGGAGCTGCAGGTGTTCTTGCATTTTTTGGGCTAGCTATCCAACCTGCGACTATATTTTTATTTGCAATGACTTGTGGAGCTAGCCCTGCTAGTACTCCACCTGCTAACTAAATGTAAAAGGATAAGGATTATTTATGATAAATACATTAATAAACATAAAGGAAGTTGCTACACTATTACTTTTTATTTGTAGTTTCTTATATATTAGGCAATTAAGAAAAAGCAAACGAGAAGGAAAAGCTTCCAAATTTGAGATTGCTATGTATATAGTTACTTGGCTAGCAATCGCTCTTTATGCAATTAGTTATTGCATCCTGCATTTAGGTAATTTAAATTAATTTTCTAAGTAAAAAGGAGCAAATCATTTGCTCCTTTTTTATATCTAAAAAATAATAATTGTTCTTATGGATAGCTTTTTCTTAGAGTGAATAAACAAATTTTCTTCTACTTAATTTGAAAATAATAGGGAGCTACTAATCTTTTTTTAATAAATTTTGAACGCCATGAGGAAAGTAAAACATAATTTTTTTCCAGCTTCTTTTATGTTTATCCTGCTAATATCAGTAATCTCATTTTGATCTTGAATAGATATTTCTCCCCCTACTATTCTAACTACAAAGATAAAAATTACAGCATGTGCATATAGAGCGAGAGCCAAGTTATCTACTTAAATAATAAATTATCTTTCAAACATATAATATTTATTATCTTCTGGATAATTTACTATAACTACTGTTCTATCACCCTTTTTAAATTCTATTTCATGGCCATTTTGTCCAAGAGACTCCCATCCTTTGGCTTCGGTAATTGGGATAATACTAATATATGTATAGGCTTTTACTTTATCATCTTGAATGTTAATAGCAGACATTGGAATAGGAAAATCTTTAATCTTAGATTCTCTGGTAGCGGAAAATATAAAAATTATACTACACAATAAAATTAATAATAATAATAATTTTTTTTTTGAAAATTTCATGAAATAATGTTCACCCTACCTTTTATTTTTAGAATATTCTTATTTACAAAACATTACAAACTATAATACCATTATACAGTATTGAAAATAATTCCAAAAGGAGAATGAAAATGAAAAAAAGGAAATTTTTATTAGGTTTAGGGATTACTTGTACACTTACAATCAGTAGTTTCGAAGTAAGTTATGCTCAAGAGGTGACTAAAAAATCCGAACAGCAAATTGTTGAAGAGAAAAAACAAGCATTTAATGATACCACATATGATTCATTTACACTGGGACAAGCTGAAGATATATTGTTTGATTATTTTAAACGTAAAAATTTATCTTACGAAATGGGATCTAAAGAACTAAGGGATTATCTATTTGATCAATTAATGTATGGGAAAGATGAAAATTTAAAAACTGAAAAACATTATAGACTGATACTAGCTTATGCAGCGAACTATATAAGTGAAAATGAAGGAAAAGAATTATCAAACGAAAACCAACAATCATTGTTACATTCCTCAGGGACATTTAATATGGATCACCTTGCAAATAAGACATTAAAACAAATTAAAAATGAAAATGAAGCAATTCAAACCGAAAAAAATGTAAATCAGAAATCTAATGGTATTCAATATGCAGTACCTCCTGAAGGTGGATTTAATGTTACTACAGCTGTTAGTTACGCTGCTAGACATGCTGGTTCTACTTCAAATGATACTTATGGATACTATGGAAATGGAGGAGATGGTGGTGATTGTACAAATTACGTTTCACAAATTATACAAGCTGGGGGAAAATCTATTAATAGGCCATCTACTATAAATATGTATACTCCTAATACTTCAGATAATATTTCACATTGGTATAATGGTGTTTTTGTAACAATTCCGACTGGATATATGCAAAGAAAAGTAACTACAAGTTGGATTAGGGTTGTAGATTTTTATAAATATTGGACAAAAAGATTAACATACTTTGATACTTTTAGTGAAAACTCAGTATGGAAAGGTTCAGCTGCAGGTGATGTAGTACAATATAAAGAAACTTCCTCGGGAACTATGTGGCATACTGTTTTTGTTATTAAAAAAACTCCAGACGGTCCAAGGGTAGCTCAACATAGCCCTGGTAAATTTGACACACCAATTGTTCTCCCTGTAACTTCTTCTTACAGTGTATTAAAGTTTAGTCAATCTTAAAAAATAAAAAGAGTAGTCTTATAATTAGCTTATAAAACTATATAGGTATGGTACTAATTGCATCAAAAGTATAGGCACGTTATAATAATCACCTAATTACATATAACGAGGTGTAGAAAATGAATAAGACTGAATTAACAAAAGCAGTAGCAGAAAAAGCAGAACTTACACAAAAAGATGCAGCTGCAGCAACACAATTTGTATTAGATACAATTACAACTGCGCTAGCAAATGGGGAGAAAGTACAGATTCTTGGATTTGGTACATTTGAAGTACGCGAAAGATCTGCACGTACAGGACGTAACCCACAAACAGGTGAAGAAATGCAAATCGCTGCTTCAAAGGTACCAGCTTTTAAGGCTGGAAAAGAATTAAAAGAAGCAGTGAAATAATTATATATAATGAAAAGGGTTTGATATTCATATCAGACCCTAATGAGACTAACTTAGTTTTAGATATATAAAAATTCAATCTTCCTAATAGTATTTGAGATGACTCTGCTAATTTGATAAAATCTTAATATATGTAAATTCACATGTATAAATATTGATTTTAATGTTATACTAGATTTAACCAAGAAGCATCCAACAAATCATGATTAATCACTACATTTTCTTTCATAGTATGTCAACGTAAAAAAGACACTTTCAATAGTGTCTTTTTTTACGTTTTTAGAAGAATACATTGACCACAACTTATATTTGGCAATTTTTATCAATGTCACCTGCGAACCAGTCAATGTTTCCCGTTTCTTCTTTTGATTCTTCAATTGTATTAACACAAAATATTATTATAGAAATCTCTTTTTGAAAATAATACACCTATGTTAGCTTTTTACACTCTAAAATAAAGTCAATATCCTCCCAAGTAGTATCCTCATTGTAAATACGTTCAATAACTTCTGCTGCATACTCTTTATCTTCATATGTTTCTGCTAATCTCTTTAAATAGTTTTTTACAATTTGTATTGCTTCTTCCTGATCTAGATTATTTTTCATTAGTTCTGGGTTGAAATATCCCAATTCGTACACTCCATTTCATTAATGTAATGATAATTCCCATATATATACTCCAAATTGCATCCTTTCTTCTTTATGAATTGTTACTCTTCTGTTGTATCTTGTTTAGCCTTACCAATAAACAAGAATGGTTCAGCATTAATCAATTTTTAAAGAAAAATTCATAAAATAAAAAACGCTATTCTTTCTGTAGAATCACGGGAAGAATAGCGTTTCTCCCTTTAAGGGAGATCTTTCTTGATTAGGTTGTTAGTAATCGGGTTAACCTCTTCTTACTCATCATAAGGACGAAACTTTTCTCTTAATCCTTCTAATTCTTCTTTTTTGGCTTCTACATCAGCTTTTAGAAATAAACTCACATTCCCTAGTTTTTTAACTGGTGTTAATTTACCAGACTTAATCATAACACTCATACGGGAACGGCTAACATCTAAAATCTCCATTGCTTCCGATGTTATAAGAACTTCGTTTCTAATGAAATTATCTATTTCTTCCCTAGAATTTAAATGATACTTCATTCGTCTTCACCTCTCATACATAACTTAATTATCAATAGAATAGCATATACAATGCATACAACTACAAATGCCCAGCCCAACTTAGTCTTTACACTAAAATCATTAGATAGTAACCATAAGAACAGAACAACAAAAATACTTAAATCAATTAGTTTTAATCTCTTCATCATTTTTTGGTGATCGATGCTATAATAATGAGGGGAAACTGGCTGTCAACCTTATCCCTCAACTTGGTTATTTGCGCTTGCGTTTATTACGCTTCCGCTTTTTGCTTTATTGTAGTTTCTTAGTCGCTTTAGTATGGATGTCTAAACCTAAGTTTATGATTCCGAACACTGAAGCGATTATTGCTACAACGTCTTTAATTGCTTCGATCACCTTACCTCCTTCTTATTCACTTAATACATTGTAATATATCTATATTGGTATGGATATATTTAATTTACTTAATATACTTAAATTATATAAAAACAAAGCCCTTAGACTCCTTCAATTTTACTCAGTGTAATAATAAGACTACTCCCCATCAAACTATGAAAGTCCACCTCTCTTCAAAGACCTTAGCTTGGATAATGCGTCAAGACATCTATAAGAAGAATATGATCTTACACATACTCAAAATTCTTTGGTGTTTCAGAAACAAATAAATAATAACAGTAAATAAGAAGTTAAAAAGCCCCCTATGTCCTTATTTTTTTCTGATTTTCTATTAACTATTCGGTATGTGAAATTTTAAATATGTTTTGTTTTGTTGTTTTTTTTATTTACGACCTTAAATTTGTATAGTATTTTATATAGATTCTATGTTAAAATATAAATAGAAAATTTGTTTCCATTGTTTATACTCTATTGTACGTAGCGTGAAGGACAAACCTTACGCCCAGTTAACTCGGGCGAGGTTTGTCCTTTTTTTACTTTAAGGGGTACCGCCACATCGCTATCAAGCTAAGATTTTTAATTACCCCCAGAACGACAATTTCATGCATCATTGACTACTGATAATGATGCGTTATGTAGACCTCACAGATAGATATGGGTATACAGTTCTTCTTTTATGGTACACTTCAATAAAAGGGGGTAAGAGGTTTGAAAAAGTGGATTAAAATCACATCAACCTTAGTTATTGCTATAGCAGTTGGTATTTTTACTGGTTACAAAGTCGGTACGTATGCAGGTTCAGACGTTAAGGAAAAGCAGACTGAGAGAATTAAAGGGGAAGAGGTAATACTTGACCTCAACTCTGATCGTCATATAATCAATGCAATGCACAAAATGACTCATCAAAAAGTATTATCTCACGAAAAGCAAGGATTTATCAAAATGACTCCAGAAAATATCGGAAAAGTACGTCGAGCGATTGATGAAAGTAATAGTGGAACCTTACAACATAAAGAACAGTACCTTAAGATGTTGGTTCGTTGGTATGAAGGCGATTTCTCTCAATCGGTTGAGGAGCATAATTTATTATGGGAATGGGACAATAACAGCACTGGTAAAGCATACAAATTAGCGACACCGGAACAAGAAGAAGCATACATTTTAGAACAAGCGAAGTCTGAAAAATAATAAAGGGGTATCGTCGCCTCGCTATCAAACTAATAAAAAGAAATGCCACCCTAAAATGAAAAAATGCGCTATTCTTTCTGTAGAATCATAGGAAAGGATGGCGTTTTTTATGTCTGTTTCTGTGTCTGA
>NZ_JBMOWC010000082.1:0-14021 GCF_049310765.1 Bacillus sp. PSXD-155
ACGTTTGACCGGTACGATACCACTTCATCCACGTCTTAATTTGGGAAACATTTTTAATTCCAAGCTTCTCCATAATGGTCCGATTGGAATATCCATCCTTTTTCATTTCAATCACTTTCCACTTTATTTCTTCTGGGTAATGAACTCTTGTCTTCAAACCAAAAACACCTCCATTGAATTTGCATACTTAGTATGCGAATTCAGGAGGTGTTTTTTTCATGTACCACTATTCGGGTTCCCTTCAAGGTGCAGGGATTTTTATGCTACGAATATATAAAACTAACTATTTAATATATAGTGAAGTACGCCACGTATCTCTTGGATAGTTTATTGAAGTCTTTTGATATTCAAAAGTCCCTTCTTGATGATTTGATGCATCCCATTTATATTCCCAACCTACAATAGGATTACCACCAATTATTTGTGAACCAATACTTTTCACATTAAATCCATTCATTTTCGCAAAAGGAAACTGACCATACCCTATTTCTTTTGTGTAAACATATAAGTAACTTCCCCCATGATCTTTAGTTGTACTAAAACTATTAGGTTTAATGTATTCAACCCCACCCAATTGTGACTCTACTTTTACTACACTTAAAGAAGTTAGAGGTGCCGCTGGTCCTGCAGATGCCTCCGAGGCCATTCCTAAACCAACTACTGCTGCCATTGCTAATGATGATATCCCTAATGTAACTTTTTTAAACATATAAACATCCCCTTCTTTTATATAAGTACAAGTTTGATATTAACAGAATTTTACAAGGATACCCCTTATTTTAAAAATGTTAACAAATTCTACTTTTTTAGATATCCAATTTGGCATATTGATTGACATATATGATAATATATCCGTTGCTTTCAATATAAAAAACTCCTTACGGAGATAATGTTTTGAAGTACCTCCTAAATAAAAAGTCTCTTTCTCTACAGTTAGTAATTTTGAGGAGTCAGCTCATTTTTTGTTTTAGGGGTATTTACATTTCTTAAGTTGATGGGCATGTATGGTGCCCCCTATAAGCCCCTGCTTTATAACATAATATCCCCTCTTCAATAAGACTCTTAGCAGCTTCTGGAAATTCCACTTCACTAATAAAATTTTCAATCTCTAATTTCATTTTTTATCCCCCTTGTAAATTTTCAACTATATTCTTCACCACTATATATTCTATTATCAAAACATACGGTATTTAAGATATTAATACGATAAATCATCTTTCAATGCTTCTATGTATACATCCTTAACTAAGTTGAAGAAACCCATATATTCCCCAAAATAATCGCTAAATTGCTTTATAAATTCTTCTCTTTCTTCAATATGATGGGACCATATTGACATACTCCCCATCAATTCTCCTAATTCCCTTTCTATTTCTTTTAATTCTTCTGGTGATATACCTTCCGGGTAATCATTAAACCATTCCAACCAATCTGCAATTAGCTCCTCTACAGAGGATATTCTGGATTCTGAGCAGAAATTAAATTGCCCTTTTTCTGCTGTGATAAATGTGTCTAAATCATTTAAAATTAGACGGATTATATATGAAGTACTTACTTTCCCGATACTATGTTTCATATTTTCTCCTCCTTATCATTTTTTTCTTCCAATGAAATATGTTTGTTATACCATTTATTTATTTTTCCTTTGTAATACTTATCGACTTCGTAATCCGGAATCCAAATTTCACGATCAAAGATTTTACTCATTACCCTTTCTAAAACATCCTCATGTTCTCTCGGTTTCAATCTACGGTTATGCACCTTAACCTTCTCTATATAAGCCTCTCTCAGCCAATTTGATATGATTTCACGCTGGTTTTGCTTTAGGTGAGACCATTTCTTATTTGTTTACAACAATTGCCCTTTAGGACCTTTTGTATGGTTTTTCACTGTCTTCCCCTCGTCGCTATGGTAGATTTATACTCATCACTTATTTTAACCTAATATGAAATGGAATCCAAATTGGTCGCAAAAAAATACATAATATTCAGATAATTATTTAAAAATATTCTTTTAAACTACTATCATCTGTAATAATATGGATTTAACTGCTATGATAAAAACATATAGATATAAATATACAAAGGGGGAAGCTATGTGATTGTAGCAAAAGGAAACGAAAAGATTACTAAATTAATGAACGATTGGTACAAAGCTATGCGCTCTCAAAAATTATTGAAAGCAAAAAATCTAAGATCAGATGTTGAAAAACTTATCGACGAAATGGAACAAGATCAAACGCTTCTTATTTACTATTCGTTACTAGAGTTTAGGTATAATCTTTTGATAAATAATACATCTGGTTTAGTAAAACCTGGAGAACATATTGAAGAGTCTACCACAGACATGCTCAATTACTACTACTATCTGTTCAATGCTATACATGCAATGAAGATTGGACAATATAGTGATGCCAAAAACTTCTATCACAAAGCTGAAACACTTCTATCTCTTATTCCGGATGAATTAGAACAAGCGGAATTTAATTATCAGTATGCCCTTTTCAACTATTATCAGTTCCAACCACTAAATACAATAACATACAGTAATAAAGCGAAAGAAATCTATTCTAATGAAGTTGGGTATGAAATAAATGTAGCTTCATGTAATAATATTTTGGGACTTGCAAGTACTTCCCTAAAGCAATACGAGTTAGCTGAAGAGTATTTTCTTTCCGCTTTGGATATTGCAACCAAACAAGATCAAACACAACTTACTCATATGATTCGTCATAATATAGGGCTGCTATATTCAGATCAAAATATGCCTCAACTAGCAATCAATTATCTCTCCAAGGCACTAGAAGGTAGCTGTAAAACAATGTATTTGTTAGCTAAAGAACATGAGAAACTAGGCAATATAAATGATGCTGCCGAGTATATAGATAAAGGATTGCAAATTAGTAATGCACAAAATAATAAAGAATATTATCATCATTTATCGATTCTAGATGCAAGATTACAGCGTATACCTATAGATGAATACGAAAAGATTGTTGTTGACGGAATTCATTATCTCCAGGAAGAAAATTTATGGCACTTTGTCGAAATATATGCTGATGAATTAGCAAACAAGTATTATGATGAAGGTAACCACTTGAAAGTAAGTCAATACTTCCGTGTGGGATACAAGGCTAAAAGTGAAATGGAGAAAAGGAGTGCTTTAAAATGATGAAAAAAATACTAATTAGTACAGCAGGACTTTTATTCTCAGGTTTTATGCTAGTAGCACCAATCACTTTAAGTAACACTCACGGCGAGGCAATGTTTGCAGTACAAAAGCAGGAAATTATACAATATACAAATACCCATGGTGAAGGAATGTAATAACTGCAGAACTCCTCTCCCTACAATTAATACACTATTATTTGCAGGGAGGATTTCTTTGTATGTTACATATACTTACTTTGTGTTAATTAGGGTGTAAGACTCTCCTTAATAAATCCATGCAGTGAAATTTAATAATTTAAAAGCAAAATTAAAAGGAATCTTATAATAAAAATTCACCCAAGAAAATAAGAACTAATACATAAATAAGCAAAGGTCTTTACTTCATTGTAAGGGCTTTTATTTTTATAAAAATAATCCTAAAAATGTTATAATTATACCATTCCTTTTACATTCACAAAAAAGAATTCAAAAAGATTAGAATATTTAAAGAGAGGAAGAAACTATTAATGTATACACAAGAAAACTTTTATAAAAAATTAATAGAGGAACAAAGAGTAGTAACAATTTTTCTAATCAACGGAGTTAGAATACCTGGAATCATTATTGCTGTGGATAAATTTTCAGTGCTGATCTCCAGCAATGGCAAACAACAATTCCTTTATAAGCAAGCAATTTCAACAGTTGCTGTTTAAACTATCATGAACTCTGGTGTTTTATTATTAATATACTCCACTTTAAAATTTAATTTGAATTATATCAATGTATGAAGTAATAAAAAAGGAATCCTTATTAAAAGGATTCACCCCAGAAAGATATAGAGATATACATAAATAAAAAGAATTAACTATATTATAATATAAAAACAAACGAAATATATTGAGAAACATAAAATGAGATTGAACATTCTCACTATTGTACGTAAAATGAATATGAGACAAGTAACAACAGCTCTCTAACCCTTCTAAAAGAATCCTTTATGACATGGGGATTCTTTTACTTTAGACAAATTATTCTTAATTTAACATATGCAAAAGAACCCTCTTCTTAACCAACCACTCAAAAAATATAAGTCAGGATTTAGTTTTATGAATATTTTCTTGATCTAAGCAACAGGTAATAGCCTTCAATATTTGTTGGATGTTATCATCAGAGAATAAATATCCTAAAAAATAAAAAGATGCTCTATCAATACTGTAAGAAGATTTGCTGCTAAACATGCATTTTTTCATTGTACCCTTTATAATCTGATCTTTTTAACACTAAAGAATCAAGTATAGATTTATAGCCATGAATTCTTCTATTTGTACATATAATATTCTTTATATCGTTCGAAATTCGTTTTTTTTGTTTGTGTTGATGTTATGGGTGATTTTAATGATTTAGATGCTGCTACCTGCTTTGGTATTTGTAATGCGCCCCGTTTCTTAAGTTCTCTATACAAACTACTCACATTGCACCTCAGTTTTTTTGCAATAGTTGGATATTCCTCTCCTTGATTAAATAATTGTACTGCTTTTTTACATTTTGAGTCCCATTTTTCTTCTGTCGTTTGAAATTTTTGAGTTCGTTTTTTAACTATATTTTTTTCTAATTTAATTCTCTCTCGTTCTATTTTACACCGCTTGGCACAATACTGTTCTACGTCTGCATGACGCCCCAAATGCTCCTCCTGTAAACGTATCATTTGTACTTTTTTCTCAATTTCTCTCAATTTACAGTCACCTCATTTTGTTTGGTAAATTCTACAAGAACTTGATCCAACTATTATCTATATCCCCAGTCACCGTTTATAAGTAGGCTATAAATGCTCACATTACCCTTAAGATAGCTATTAATATACTATTTACGGAAAATTATAATCAGTTCTATTTTTACATAATTGTAAACTATAGTAAATTGATAATATTCACACAGAATATTCTAAACCTTAACACTCACTATACACATAAATAAACTCGATATTTCCTTTGCTTGAAAAATGGAGAAATTAGCTCAAATCTAAGTTATAGATGTATACACCTATCTTTATTACAAATACTTTATCTATTGTAGCTAGGGCGCAATAAAGAAGAATGCAGACATGTTCTGCACTCTTTTTTATTAACTCTTATATTATTTTTTCACCACAGTCAGCTCCTCCATCGTTAGAAGGACTAAACTCTAATTTTGTGAATTTATCATTCTGCAGTACTGCGGCTGTTGCAGCTATATTTAACAACACTCTTTCTATTACCCTATTTCGAGTTAGAACTACAGACCTAATACTCCGACAATCTGGCATGCTTTAGCATTCGCAACATGGTAGTACATCTCCAATCCTTTTCTTTCTGCACGAAGAATTTTCCCGCGCATTTTAGATAGATGCTGAGATACGGTAGATTGAGGTATATTTAATAGCTCCGTTAACTGTGTTACATTGCAAATCTTACGATGTTCTAACTCTTTTACAATTTGTAGCCTAACTGGGTGAGCCATGATCTTAAGTAATTCTACATCTGCCTCTGGAATTTTGTTCATTTCATTATTTACTTGTATTGTTTTCATTTTTGTTATCTCCCTTTTCATATTTTTTATTTTTAAATTCAGTTTTGAATGCATTTAATTATACTTACATGTAATTTGCTCTTGTTTAGTGATCTGTTTTACTACGACTTAATTTACTGTTTGGTTTTATATACAGAAGTACGATTATAGCTAAAAACCCAACAAAAGATAGCATAGGAATCGAGATGAAACCAAACAAATTCAAATGATCTTCTGTACAAGAAACACCTACTGAACATATCTTCAGTTCACTTGTTGGAAAAGCCTGAATCGTAATTTGATAGACAGCTATTATTAATCCAATACATACAAATGGAAATGCATATACACTTACATTAGGATCTTTTCTATACATTCCTATTCCCAATATTAACACTAATGGATACATGGCCATCCTTTGATACCAGCACAAATCACATGGAGGCAGCTTCATCCACTCACTAAAAATCAAACTTATGAGCATTGCACTAGTAGCTATCGTCCAAGCAATTGCAATGTGATACTTTTGAATGATCGACATCTTATTTTCGCCTCACCTGTTTTTTTAATGCAAAACATTTGCTAATATATGACTAGTTTATTTCCGTGTTTCGAGTACCCTGTTTCAATAGAAAGTATCCAATCATTAATATCTTCCCAGTCGTATCCCCTCTCTTTTAATTCTAGAGGAAAAAGATTTTCAAAATCATCACACATTTCGTACATGGTTTCTAATGCTTTTTCAAGCGGACCAAATCCATATACCATGTGTGTATGTACTTTTTTGTTTTTCTTTTCTGCTACAACTAAATATACATACCGTCTTTCTTTCGCTAAAACAAACTTCAAAAATCCCGGTACTTGACTCACCTTTCACACTCCTTTACGGTTTTCCTTACCAAGCTTAAAAAGATATAAGTAAGGAAAACTACTAAGTTTTAATTCACTAATTTAATAAATGTCCCGTTTTTTTGCTTTGAAAATACAAGAAAACGCTCATCATCACTATATTTATTACACCAGCTGCAGCACCAATTTTGGAGATAACATACACATATTCATTATTACTAAATGGCAATAGACTCGCGAAAATAAATAAAATTGAAATGATAAAGGATAAGAGCATATTTCTTTTGTTTTCATTCATTCAAAAAACCTCCGTTTGCACAAATCTTTGTATTGCAATGGATTAGGATGCTAAGCCGCATCATTACGGTTATAATGATGTTTCTCTTCATCCACATACCCTTTTATGTTCCAAACGCCAGTCTTTGATGCTTTTGCTTCTTTTTCGCTTTCTAGCATTTGTGGTAGCAAAGTAGTGTTAGGTTTTGAAATGTAAGCTACAATACCATATCCTGATTTGATCATTAACTCGTTTATATGTATCCCTTCACAAAATACATATGCTAATTTCCTGCCATACTTGTCCTCTTTGGGTCCACGATCATAGACTATTGTTACATTTTTTCCTTTTAACTGTTTCTTTAGAAATGAAGATGCTTCTTTTCCCATCTTTTGCGGTGGGATTTTTTGAGATACAGACTCAGGGGTATCCAATAACAGTAATCTTACCGTCTGTTTCTGCCCGTTTACGTTCACGTCTATCGTATCTCCATCCTTTATATGTATTACCTTCCCTTTAACAGTCTCTAAGCCTTTTAATTTCTCATTATAAGCTTCTGGAATATCTACAATAGCTTTCCCTACTGTGTGCTGTTGTATTCCGTTTTGTACTGCTTGGGCAGGTCTCGAATCATTTTTTGTTTGTACGGAACTGCTGCATGCTGACATTTGAATTACGAATGATGTTATACAAATAGCTTTAATCCATATTTTCATATCGAAATTTCTTCCTGACTTTTCAATTTTCCAAAAGATACATTAGTAGATGCTATATTACTGGCACACAATATATATCCCCTTTTGAGTCTTGAAATCTTAAAAATAAATAAAAAAGGACACACCTATGGCATATGTATGCGTAGGTGTGTCCTTTTGCAAGATAGTTTTAGAAGTATTTTGATACTTTCATCATATCATAGTTCTTATTAATTTTATATATCAAATTTAAGATTTTGTGATGTTATTTCTATTTCTCATTTATAAACATAATGCGTTGTTTTTGTATAACATAGCTTAATTTTGCATCAAGTTTTTCTCCATTATTCCTATTTTCAAAACCTGAGATTGTATTGGTCATATTCTTTTCTAATAACTTTTTTAATTTCGTGCTAGTTATTTTCTTTTTCAACATGATGTTATTTTTCTTTTATTTTGGGTAAACAAATATTACAGGTAGAAAAACGTCTCTTATTCTAAAATAATTCCCTCCACACAAAGATACTGTCTCGGACAAGCATACAACTTAATAAATATATTTTAGGAAGGTTAGAAAAAATGAATATTTTATTAGCGATTTTACCAGCCTTATTTTGGGGAAGTATTGTACTCTTCAACGTTAAATTAGGAGGCGGGCCTTACAGTCAAATACTTGGAACTACCCTTGGCGCTCTAGTTTTTTCTATCGGTGTTTATATTTTTATAAAACCCGTTTTGACGCCTATGGTTATAATTATCGGAATTATATCAGGCCTATTTTGGGCATTGGGACAAGCCAATCAATTGAAAAGTATTGATTTAATTGGGGTTTCTAAAACGATGCCTATTTCAACAGGAATGCAATTAGTTTCGGCTACTTTATTTGGGGTCATTGTATTTCACGAATGGTCAACAACAACATCTGTTGTATTAGGTGTTCTGGCAATTCTTTGTATCATAATTGGAATCGTTCTCACATCTCTCCAAAGCAAAGAGGAGAAAAACGATGAACAAACAGGAAATTTCAAAAAAGGGATTGTGATTTTATTAATTTCAACTCTTGGTTACTTAGTATATGTGGTAATTATCCGCCTATTCGGTATAGACGGATGGTCAGCGTTATTACCACAAGCCATTGGTATGGTGTTAGGTGGAATCTTACTAACCTTTAAGCATCAACCATTTAATAAATATGCGATTCGCAATATTATTCCTGGTTTAATTTGGGCAGCCGGAAATATGTTTTTATTTATTTCCCAAACGCGTGTAGGGGTGGCAACAAGTTTTTCCCTTTCCCAAATGGGGATCGTGATCTCAACTTTAGGTGGAATTTTTATATTAGGTGAAAAGAAAACAAAACGACAATTTATTGCGATTGTCATTGGAATTATCTTCATTATTGCAGCTGGCATTATGTTAGGAATTGCAAAAGGATAAAAAGGAGGAAAAAATTATGTATACAGATTTAAAAGGGAAAGTAGTTGTTATTACAGGTGGTGCAACTGGGCTTGGAAGAGCAATGGCAATTCGTTTTGGAGAAGAACAAGCCAAAGTTGTAATTAATTATTATTCAAACGAATCAGAAGCAAATGAAGTAGTACAAGTAGTTAAGCAGGCAGGTGGAGAAGCGATTGCGGTAAAAGGAGATGTAACAGTTGAATCAGATGTTATCAATCTTGTTCAATCTGCTGTGAAAGAATTTGGTACACTGGATGTCATGATTAATAATGCGGGTATCGAAAATGCAGTACCTTCACATGAAATGCCATTAAGTGATTGGAATAGGATAATTGCTACGAATTTAACAGGGGCTTTCTTAGGGAGCCGGGAAGCAATTAAATATTTTGTTGAGCATGATATTAAAGGTAGTGTTATTAATATGTCAAGCGTTCACGAGCAAATTCCATGGCCATTATTTGTACACTATGCAGCAAGTAAAGGTGGCGTTAAGCTAATGACAGAAACATTAGCACTAGAATATGCACCAAAAGGAATCCGTGTAAATAATATTGGGCCTGGTGCTATGAATACGCCGATTAATGCTGAAAAATTTGCGGATCCAGAAAAACGTGCCGATGTTGAAAGTATGGTTCCTATGGGATATATCGGAGAACCGAAAGAAATTGCAGCGGTAGCAGCATGGCTTGCTTCTTCACAAGCGAGCTATGTAACAGGTATTACACTGTTCGCTGATGGTGGCATGACGCTATATCCATCTTTCCAAGCTGGACGTGGTTGATTGATATATAATTAAATTAGCTACTTTCAATAAGTTTAAACGCGGCAGTTAGCTTTTTATTGAATAACTTTTTAATACATGTAAATACTATAGATACACCAAGGTCGAATACGAATAACCATTGCGTTCTTCTTATTCGTAGAGCAGTTAGCTTTTTGCTAACTGCTTTCCCTTTAGGAAAAATAAATGAATTTTTATTAGGTTCATTTTCATTCCTGTTTACACTATAACTGTAGCTTTATATTGCACATCTTTTACATGCAGAACTTAATTTTCTTTCACACAACAAGTAGTTAGCTTATTAAACTAACTACTTGTTGTGTGTAGCAATTTTGATTGATTCTTTATTATTTTCTATTATCATAGTTTTTGCTAGCTACTCTGTATGGAGCTACTACTGTTTCTCTACAAATTACAAATGTTCTATATTGAACTCCCCCCTACTTTCACTTCGTTTAGAAGTGAAGAATTCCTTGCGGTTAGAAGCCCTATCGCTTCATTCTATAAGTTCTACTTTTCAAACCTATTATTTTATAATTCTTTCATTTTCAACTAAATCATCAGATCATCGATTTCTAATGTAAAATGCCTATATTATATATAGATAAGCTTCTTATAAGTAAAAAAACTTGAACTACCCCCACTTTCACTTCGTTTAGAAGAGGGGAATTCCTAAGTAAAGAGTTCTATCGAACTCTAATTTATTAGGCTATCTCCACAGTCCTTGCGGTTAGAAGCCTTATCGCTTCATTCTTTAGATTGATACTTGCGTTAATATCCCTATCATGGTGTGTACGACAAGAAGGACAGTCCCATTCACGTAGGTTTAGATTTTTAACGTCTTTGTTTTGATACCCACAACAAGAACATAATTGGCTGGAAGCAAATGTTTTCGATACGACAATGACTTGTTTGCCATACCATTTTGCTTTGTATTCTAACATGGATCGAAATTGCGACCATGATACTTCACTAATAGCTTTTGCTAATTTATGATTCTTTAACATATTCGATACTTGCAAATCCTCTATACCGATAACATCGTGGTTTTTGATAATTTCAGTCGAGATTTTGTCCAAGTAATCTTTTCTAGCATTCGTCATGTATTCATGAATCCTAGCTACCTTTACCCTTTGTTTATTCCAGCGGAAGGATCCTTTCATTCTTCTAGAAAGAACACGCTGTGCTTTCGCCAATTTCTCTTCTAATAACCGAAAAAACTTCGG
Organism: Bacillus sp. PSXD-155; assembly: GCF_049310765.1. Lineage (NCBI taxonomy): Bacteria > Bacillati > Bacillota > Bacilli > Caryophanales > Bacillaceae > Bacillus > Bacillus sp. PSXD-155. The sequence goes on from NZ_JBMOWC010000082.1 coordinate 10,980, forward strand.
ATTTTTATAGATGGTTCCATCTGATAAAATGGCGAAATCTTTTAGTCCCACATCCATTCCAATGTAAGATTGTGTTTTCGGAAGTTCTTGCACTTCTGTTTCAACTAACAATGACACAAAGTATCTGCCAGAAGGGTTCCGTCTAACAGTCGCATTTACAATACGTCCCGTTATTTCACGACTTTTGGCAAATCGAACAAGACCTAGTTTTGGCAATTTTATTTTGTTTCCTACAACGGCAATGTTTTCATTTGTTTGTTTTGTGGTATAGGATTGTACGTTGTTCTTCTTAGATTTAAAGCGCGGAGCACTGTTTTGTTTTTTGAAAAAGCGTGTATACGCATCCGCAAGGTTGCGAACAGACGACTGAATTGCAATACTATCCACTTCTTTTAGCCAAACAAACTCTTTCTTCATGGCGGGGAGTTTGACAGAACATGTACCATATGTCAAACCTTTTCCTGTCTCTTTATATGCGTGATCCCATAGGGAAAGGAAATGATTGAATACAAAGCGCGAACAACCAATTGTTTTGTTGATTAGAATTGCTTGTGCTTGATTTGGATAGATACGAAACTTATAGGCTTTATTAATCATCATTTGATTCACCTCCATTTCGGTATATGACTATTATACACCGAACGTATATTTGATATATGGTGAAGTCACGGTTTATGTATGTCGAACAATTAAGATAGCTCCCTGCCATCCCTTGTTCGAAGCCAATTCATCTCCCACCTACTCACTGGGCCGTGACCCTTCACGCTCCTTGAGGAAGGAGTTTTCTTGGCTAAAATGATAAAAGTTAGTTTTTTTCTTTAGGACAAGGCTGTTTTCAGCCTTGTTTTTTGTTTGTAATTTCCTTAAATAAAAATAAGAATATTCTGAATGCATTTTATATAATTACCTAATATTTACATATCCTTTAGCATTATCATATATTTAAATGGTGATAATATTTTAATCAAAAAAGGGGTGTTTTAATGTTAAAAAAATTAGTTATAGGGGCATTAACGACGGGTGTTTTATTAACTGGCGGAATTTCAGCAAACGCAAGTGAACTATCTATAAAAGAAAAAAATAAAGAAGCTTATGCTCAATCTTGTAGAACAGTTTATTATAATGAGCGCTATGGTGAAAATGATTATATTCCAAATTACATTACAAGAACAATAGAAGGTCAATCTATTGAATTTAAAATGGTATCAATGACGAAAAAAGATGGCGAAAATTTTTGGCGAGTACAATATAAAGGGACATTATGTGAGTAAGACCAACCGATTACGTTTAAAAAGCACTCATTTCGAGTGCTTTTCTATTTGTCTACTATTTCAGGAAAGTTAAGATTGAAATTTCTGATTATTTTTTAAAATAAAAAAGAGCTATAGTAACAAGCTATCGTTAAACCCCTTACAAGAAAAAGATTGGCAAATATCCAATCTTTTTTATGCAGATAGGCTCTCATACTTTTCTTACATGAGAGCCTATCTACATTCGGAAACTACCTTTCATTATTATAAAGAAAAAATCCATATAAAACCAATGGGTTTTCTATATTGAAACTGTATACTTTATGATATAATTAGTGATTGAGGGTACATTTTTTCAAGAGAAAAAGGCAAACAATATAAATACTTTCTGAAAGTGTTCAATTCAAGTTCAACAAAAAGCATTTGCTATAGAATAGCAAATGCTTTTTGACAAATTACATTCTTTTTTATAACATAAAAAAGGAATTGAGTGGGCGAGACTCAATCCTTCGGTAAATTTCATTCACTTCAAAAAAATCCTACTATAATAGTGGGGTTTTTTTATTTTGTTTTTAGCATGAAATGTAATACTGTATATACCATTTTTCTTGTTGAGCATCCTCGTTTGAGAGCTAATTGTTGTAAGAGTTTTTGCTGAAATGGTGATAATTCAATTTCTACAAAATGCTGAAAAGCATGAGATTGTCTTACAGGTATATCCTCCATATAGATATAGTCTATTGTTCTTCCCCTTCTTGAATTAGGTTTGTTAAGGATTTGTTTATGTTGCGAATGGGTTCGCCTGTATATTGTTGATGTAAAAAGTATGTACAGATATGATAGATATCCATGGTTAAATTTGTTGGGCGGCTTAAAGTATGTGTTTTTCTAATGCCGCCTGTATAACTTTTGCTATAACCGACAGAAAAATGAACAGTTTGAGCAAGTTTATTTTGTCTTCTAAGTCGATAACAAACTTCTTCAATATGTTCCAGTAGAATAACCGGAAATTCTTCTATTGTGTAATCGCGCATGAGTATTTGGCTTTTCCCAACAGAAGTTGTGGCAGGAACATATTTTTCTGAAATACGACTAAAGTCAATTCCATAACTATGTAAGTGTAATTCTTCACCAATCTTACCGAAGCTCTGTTTTAAGTATTTAAGAGGGTAATTAGCTAAATCTCCTATAGAATGTATTCCTTTTCTATTCAACTTTTCTTCCGTTTTGTACGAAATGCCCCAAAATGTATTAAGCGGTCGTATGCTCCATAATTTTGTTGGAACATCTTCATATTTCCAATAAGCGATGCCGTTTTTATTCTTCTTTGCTTCAATATCTAAAGCTACTTTGCTCATTAAAGGGTTAGGGCCAATTCCTATTGTGCATTCGATCCGTGTTTTCGCATATATTTCACGTTTGAATTTCAATGCGAATTCATAGGGATCGTTAGCAAATAAATGAATACTAAAAGAAGACAATCTCAGGTCAATGCAGAAATCATCTTCTTGATGCAGTATGGTCTTTTTTTATTGTATCCCTAATTTATTACCAAATATTTTTTTACATACTAGATAGAATACATAACCTAGTACACAACTAATTTGATTTAAAATAACATCGTCGATATCCAGTCTTCCTAAAAGAGTAATCAATTGTATAATTTCAATACAAATAATTATTGCTAGACACAAAGCCATAGCTTTTATAAAAGATTTTTTTGTTGGGAAGACTATAGGAATTAAAAAACCTAAAGGTATGAAAGGCATGATATTTCCAATAATATTTATAA